>USNJ01000006.1 GCA_900556055.1 uncultured Ruminococcus sp. | reverse complement strand
CTTGCGGCGGCGGGCGATTATGCTGAACTGAAGGACTATATAGATCAGTATGAAAAGTCGATGCCGCTTTCGGATATCACAGACTACTGCCGCATAAACGCCGTCAATGCACTGCTGAATTATTACGAGCAGATCGCCCGGCAGTACAATATAGATGTAAAATTCCGCATTGCTCTTCCCGATGAGCTTGACATATCCGTGTCCGACCTTTGCAGCATTCTCGGAAATCTCATTGAAAATGCGATAGACGGCTGCAAAACTGCGGAGGAGGGGGAGCGCTACTGCTATCTCTCGGTAGTGGCGGAACAGCATGCTGTATATATAGTATCGACAAACAGCTTCAGCGGTGAACTGCGTCCATCGGGAACGGCATTCCATTCGACCAAGCACCGCGGACTCGGAACGGGCGTACCGTCCATGCGCGCGATGGCTGAGAAATACGGCGGAACTGCGGATTTCAGAAGCGATGGAAAGGAATTTCAGGCTGACATCATGATAAGAATATGAAAGGACGTTTTTTATGACTGTTTATGAAATGCTCGATTCTCAGCAGTTTGATGATATATGGGCGTATTATGCGGCGGAATACTGCCGTGAACGCACTCCCGATGAGTCTGCAAGGCTGTATGTTGCGATGAAGAAGATGTTCGGCGAGCTCATGGAGCGCACGCCTGCGGAAAATCCCGATATGATGATACTTACCGTTGAAAAATATGCTGACGGGGACGGTTCATCGTGGGAAACTGCGGCATATTCCGGTGCGGACGGCGAGCTTTATTCGCTGTCATTCATCGGCTGGGATATCGTTCTCGGGTATTATGTGCTGGACAGAAGCATTGAGAAATACGGTGCTGCGAGGGTGTCTGCGCATTTTCTTGAGGAGCTTTCGTTCGATGGATTTTCCGAGGAGGATATGATAAGGCGGCGTGATGAGCTTGAGCAGGTCTCCCATGAAACGGATCATGAGGAAGTATCACTGGGTGAGCTGATGGAGGAACTCGGATTATCCTCCGATGATGAGATATTCATGACATCGGACGCTAACGACAGAGAGAATTCAAGGATACATGATGAGCTTATAAAGGCGGCAGCGGCGCAGTACGGCAGATATAAAAAATAATCATAACAGCTTATCCCTCCGAATAGAATTGTAGAAACAAGCTATTCGGAGGGATCATTTATGCCTGAAACAAGGAAGGGATTATCCTCGGCGGAAGCTGCAAAGCGGCTTCGTGAGGACGGTGAAAACTGTCTTGCCGAGGAGAAAAAAACAAGTGCGGCAAAAATTTTTCTTGGACAGTTCAAGGATATAATGGTGCTTATACTTCTCGGAGCAACGGTCGTTTCCGTCTTTCTCGGCGAATATTACGACGCTGCGACAATTATAATAATCGTTCTTCTCAATGCTCTGCTGGGATTTATCCAGGAGTACAGGACGGAGCGCACGCTTGAAGCACTGAAGAACATGACTGCGCCGACTGCCCGTGTTTACCGTGACGGCGAGCTGAAAACAATACCTGCGGCGCAGCTTGTAAAGGGTGACTGCGTGTTTCTCGAAGCGGGTGACAGAGTGCCTGCTGATATTGCGCTGACGCTTGCAAAGGGCGTGCTTGCCGAGGAAAGCATACTGACGGGTGAATCTGCGCCCGTGTCAAAGGAAAGCGGAAATGCGGGGCATACCGACAATTCGCTGAATCTGCCGAACGTCCTTTACGGCGGAACTGTCATAACAAAGGGAACTGCCGAGGGAAATGTCATTGCGGTCGGAACGTCCTCGCAGATGGGCAGGATATCGGGCATGCTGACTGACATTGACGATGAAGAAACGCCGCTCCAGAAGCGTCTGGGCGAGCTTGGCAGGGTCATTGCGGTGATATGCCTTGTGATATGCGCAGCTGTTGCGGGGGCGGGAATACTCAGGGGCGAGCCTGTTTTCGATATGCTGATGACGGGCATAACGGTAGCAATAGCGGCTATCCCAGAGGGACTTCCTGCGACGGTCACTATTGCACTTGCGCTGGCTGTCAGCAGGATGCTCAGACAGAAGGCACTTGTACATAGGCTGCATTCGGTCGAAACACTCGGCTGTGCGTCGGTCATATGCACGGATAAAACGGGAACTGTCACCGAAAACAGAATGACCGTCCGCAGGATAGCACTTCCGTATGCCGAATATGACGTGACGGGAAGCTCGGACAGAATAGACGGCGAAATATCGGGCGCAAACCGATCCGAAATTGACGAGATAATGAAATGTGCGGTCTTATGCAGCAATGCATATCTCACCGACGGAAAAAACGGCAGAAAAACGCTCTGCGGCGATCCGACTGAGGCGGCGCTTATCGTTGCGGCGGAAAAGGGCGGCTTCAGAAGGGATAAGCTCACAAAGGAATTCCCGAGGACGGACGAGATACCGTTCGACAGCGAAACACGCCTTATGACGGTCGAATGCAGGACATCGGCGGGAAAAATGCGGTTTACAAAGGGTTCGCCCGAAGCGGTCATAAAGCTGTGCGGAGCGTACCGCAATGAGCAGGGGAAAAATGTCCCGCTGGATATCCGCACGGAAAGAAGAATAACGGCGCAGGCGGAGAAAATGTCGGAAGATGCGCTGCGTGTGCTTGGATTCTGCGAGGAAACGCCGTCGGGGGATAAGGTCTTTCTCGGACTTATGGGCATGATAGATCCGCCGCGTCCCGAGGCAAAAAAGGCTGTGAAGCTTTGCGGAAAGGCGCATATCCGAACGGTCATGATAACGGGCGACCACAAAAAGACAGCCGCCGCAATTGCGGAACAGGCGGGAATACTTCGGAAAGACGGGCTTGTTTTCACGGGCGATGAGCTTGACAAAATGTCAGATGAAAAGCTTGAAAGCGTCATCGACAGGGCGGCGGTATTTGCAAGGGTAAGCCCCGAGCATAAGCTGAGGATAGTCCGTGCATTCAAGAAAAAGGGGCATATCGTCACCATGACGGGCGACGGCGTGAACGATGCGCCTGCGGTCAAGGAAGCGCATATCGGCGTTGCAATGGGCATCACGGGAACGGACGTTACAAAGCAGGCGGCGGACGTTATCCTGCTTGACGACAACTTTGCGACCCTCGTCAATGCCGTAACTCAGGGACGTGCGGTCTATGCGAATATCAGGAAATTCGTGCGCTATCTGCTTTCCTGCAATATCGGCGAGGTGCTGACGATGTTCCTCGGAATAGTTTTCGGCACGCCGATGGTGCTTCTCCCGACGCAGATACTGCTTGTAAATCTCGTGACGGACGGACTTCCCGCAGTTGCGCTCGGAGTTGAGCCGCCCGATATGTCGAGAATGGAAAAGCCGCCCAGAAAGCCCGATGAAAGCTTCTTTTCTGACGGACTTATGGCGAAGATCATCATAAGGGGAATACTGATCGGCATTCTGTCGCTCGGAAGCTTTCTTGCGGCTATGCATATCTGCGGGGACGTTGCGGCGGCGAGAACTGCGGCACTTTTCACGCTTGTCATCTCCCAGCTTATGCACGTTTTCGAGTGCAAATCGGAGAGCGGGAACATCTTCACAGTGCCGTATCTCAACAACTTGAAGCTCGTGCTTGCGGTGCTGACCTCGCTTATCGTGATAGCTGCGGCGATATATCTTCCTGCGCTCCAGGCGGTATTTTCGACTGTCGCACTCAGCAGGGAGCTTCTGCTGACGGCTTTCGGATTTGCCGCGGCGGCACCCTTGCTCCAGAGCGTATTTTCGCTGTTTGAGAAAAGTGAATGAATAAAAGTCAGGCGGTCTGAGCTTTTCGGACCGCCTGTTTGTTGATTTCTGAGGTCGGATATGATAATTTATCCTTAAAACGATTTATTGACTTATATTCCGCAAAATGCTATAATTACAGAAAGGATAACCGAAAGGACGCTTTATAATGAGAAAAAAGCCGATATATTTTGAAAGAGAACGTGAGGAAGCGGCAGAGAAAAAAGCTCCGTCCGCAAAGAAAAAGGACGATGAAAAGCCGAAATATGAGTTTGAAGAATGGGAACAGCAGTGCCCGGTAAGGAAGAAATGCTCGGGCTGTCAGCTGTCGAATATGCCCTACAAAAGGCAGCTGGAATTCAAGCAGAAAAAGGTTGCGATGCTGCTTGACAGATATGCGAAGATAGAGCCTATCATAGGAATGGACGTGCCTTATCATTACAGGACAAAGGTGCAGTCGGCACTGACACTGAACAGCCACGGCGACATTATCTCTGGCGTATATCAGTCATCGACGGGCGGCGTTGTCTACTGCAAAAGCGGCTGCCTGACTGAGGACAAGCGCACTGAAAAGGCGGCAGCCACTGTAAGAAAGCTGATGCGCAGCTTCAAGGTGATGCCGTATGACCGCAGGACGGGCAGGGGAACGCTCCGCCATGTGCTGATAAAGAGGGGCATAAAGACAGATCAGCTGATGATAGTGCTTGTTTCGGCAACGCCTGTTTTTCCATGCGGAAAGAAGTTTGCGGCGGCGCTCAAAGAGGAATGTCACGATGTTGAAACGGTGATATTCACTGTCAACAGGACGGAAACGAATCTGCTTGTTACGGGCAGGGAAACTGTCCTTCTCGGCAAGGGATATATTGAAGATGAGATGCTGGGAAAGCGTTTCAGGATATCGGCAAAGTCGTTTTATCAGATAAATCCGTATCAGACGGAAAAGCTGTATTCCAAGGCGGTCGAGCTTGCGCAGCTGGATAAAAACAGCAAGGTGATCGACGCTTACTGCGGAACGGGAACTATCGGAATAATCGCCGCTGACAAAGCGGGCGAGGTCATAGGCTGCGAGCTGAATGAAGATGCCGTAAAGGACGCTGTTGTCAATGCTAAGCTGAACAAGTGCGAAAATGTCAGATTTTTCTGTTCCGATGCGGGACAGTTCATGCAGGATGCGGCATACAGCGGAGAATTTGTCCCCGATGTTGTGTTTATGGATCCTCCGAGAGCAGGTGCGGACAAGGCGTTCATCGGTGCGCTTTGCAGCATTGCGCCGAAGAGGATAGTGTACATTTCCTGCAATCCCGAGACGCTTGCGAGAGATCTCAGGCTGCTTTGCGCAGGTGGATACAAGGCTGAAACCATCTGCCCTGTGGATATGTTCCCGCATACGCAGCATGTGGAGTGCGTAGCATTATTGTCCAAACTTAAAAGTGATCCACATATCGAGGTGGAGCTTTGAAGTGGTTTAAGATGATTTAAGACATCTAAAAATGCAAAGAATAAATATTTGAAATAACAATATAACTTAGGAGAATATCAGCAATGAAAATGTTATCTCTTTTTTCCGGCTGTGGTGGAATGGACATCGGTTTTGAAGGAGATTTTGTCTGTCTCAAAAAATCCATTAACAGTGACATACATCCCGATTGGATAAAAGAAACTTTTGGTGATTGGGTTCGTGTTGCACCTACAATTTTTGATACTGTTTTTGCTAATGATATTCGTCCGGATGCAAAAGCAGCATGGGTATCTTACTTCAGTCAGTGTAAAAACGATGCTAATGATATTTATCATCTTGACAGTATCGTTGATCTTGTTAAGCGAGCAAGGGCTGGAGAAAAGATTTTTCCAGACGATATTGACATTGTCACAGGTGGCTTTCCATGCCAAGATTTTTCTGTTGCTGGAAAGCGTCTTGGGTTCAATTCGCAAAAGAGCCATCTTGGGGGTGCCTTAACTGATGATGAACCATCGGTAGAAAATCGCGGACAACTTTATATGTGGATGAGAGAAGTAGTCTCTTTAACCAGTCCGAAACTTTTTGTTGCAGAAAATGTTAAGGGACTGACTAATCTTGAAAATGTTAAGGAAATAATTGAACACGATTTTGCAGAAGCTGGAAATGGCGGATATATTGTTATTCCGGCAAAAGTCTTGTATGCCCCGGACTATGGTGTTCCTCAATCCCGTGAGCGCTTATTTTTCTATGGCTTTAAGAAAAGTGCATTGACCGACGAAGCAAGAAAAGCACTAACACAGACAGTAATTCCAGAGCTTTATGACCCTTATCCTATGAAAACACACGGAACTAAACTATATCCAATTGTAACTTGTTCTGATGCTTTTATTGGGTTGCTAGAACCAGAAGAGAGTTATGATTTATCACAGAAAAAATATTCTCGGGCAAAATATATGGGTTCTTACTGTCAAGGGCAAACAGAAGTTAAACTTGATTCTGTTGGTCCGACAATTAGATCTGAACATCACGGAAACATTGAGTTTAGAAGATTAAACGCTGAACATGGTGGTAAGCACATAGAAGAATTAGATAAAGGACTAAAAGAACGCAGGCTATCCGTTCGTGAGTGTGCACGCATACAGACTTTTCCCGACGATTATCAATTCATTTTGAAGAAAACAGAATTTAATAAAAGTGTATCTTCAAGTGATGCTTACAAAATAATTGGAAATGCTGTTCCATGTGTATTAGCATATCATATTGCGAAAACAATCGAAGCTAAATGGATTCTTTACTTTGAGGAGGTAGCGTTATGATTGTATCAGTAAATCCAAAACCGGCGATGCCAGATTTTATTTCGTTGATGAAGCGTACCGATGAGTTTCTCAATAAAGATGCACTTCAAAGACCTAAGTATTATGCAAATCGTGGTGGTAATCCTTTAGAAGATGATGTAAAGGCAGCCCTAGATGAATGTGCAAAAGGCACGTCATTTGAAAACACTATTGAAAAAGTATCTGGACAAAAATTTCCAGATATTGTTGCGGCTAAATTCTATGGCGTGGAGGTAAAAAGTACAAAAGAGAACCATTGGACTTCTACAGGAAGTAGCATATTGGAATCTTCACGAATAGTTGATGTTGAAAGAATTTTTATGACATTTGGAAAACTAGGTGGCAATCCAATTGAGTTTATATCAAGACCCTATGAGGAATGTTTGTATGGAATTGCAGTAACACATATGCCAAGATATTTGATAGATATGCGATTAAAGCAAGGCGAAACTATTTTTGATAAAATGGGTGTTCCATATGATGAACTAAGAGTAATGGATAACCCTATTGCACCTGTTTCTAAATATTATCGAAGTAAATTAAAACCAGGTGAAAGTTTATGGTGGGCAGGAGATGCCGCTGATGAAACAGTGTCTGCAACCATTAGGCTTTGGAACAAAGTTCCAACAGAACAAAAGCGAAAATATACTGTTTATGGTTGTGCTAATTTTCCGGAAGTTTTCGGAGGAAATTATGACAGATATGCACTGTGGCTTACGTCACAGGGTGTTGTTGATCCACATATCAGAGATCAGTTTTCAGCAGGCGGACAAGAGCCGATGCTTCTTTCTGACGGTTCAATAGTAAAGTTTCCAGGTGTATATAGGCGTGTAAAAGATAATATGGATTTCTTTATAAAAATCATGGGGCAAGAAAATATACTGGCATTTGTTGAACACTCCACACTGGATGCTTATTCATTAAATCAAAGGTTAATATCATGGGCTGATGCAGTTTCTCGTGTTTCCAAAATGGATTATAATATTTCAATGGATGCATTGAAAACGATGTTCTCGGGAATCAAATAGTTCTATTGAATGTGTAACGGTACTGGAAAGAAAAAACTGAAATGTCCGAACTGTCATCTCTCCCGAACATAGGCAGGGCTGTCGATGAACAGCTTTGCTCTGTCGGGATAAAAACATACGCCGAGCTGAAAGAACTCGGCGCAGAAAAAGCATGGCTTATGATACAGCAGGCAGACAGCTCGGCGTGCATACACCGTCTGCTTGCGCTTGAGGGTGCGATACTCGGGATAAAGAAAACGCTTATCCCCGAGGAACGCAAAAAAGAGCTAAAGGAATTTTATATGGCGCACAGGATAGTGAAATAGCTCAAAGCTGTTCCAATTCCCTGAGATCGCTCATTATCCCCACGTTCGGGAATGCCGAAAATTCCTCGGCTGATGTTGTTCCCGTTGTGACTGCGGCAAATGCGACGCCTGCTCTTTCGGCTGCTTCGGCATCGGTCAGGCTGTCGCCCACATAGAGGATATCTTCTTTCGGAAATCCGCTTTCTTCGGCTATTTTTAATATGCCGTCGGGAGCGGGTTTCTGATTTTTTACGTCATCGCCGCCGACTATCATATCGACAAGTGCGCTGTCGCCGCTGAGGGATAGTATCTCACGTATCCGGCGGCTGAATTTTGTTGTGCATACTGCGGTAAATGCGCCGTTTGCTTTCAGCTTGGCAAGACATTCATGCGCATAGGGGAGCCACTCCGCAGATGCTGACATGACCCTGTCCGCCTCTTCGACAAAGAGGTCATGGAACTGCTTTGCACGTTCGGGAGATGTGTTTCCGGTGAGCCTTTTGTATGTTTCGGTCAGCGAAAGACCGATGGTCCTGCGTATTGCATTATCATCGGGGATATCTTCCGACATATTTTCCAGCGCATAGCGGACGCTTTTTATTATGCCGCCCGATGTATCTCCCAAAGTGAAATCGTAATCGAAAATATATGCTTTTTTCATAGCCGATGTTCCTTTCAAAAAAACCGTCCGCTTCGGGAAGTGCCGATAAAGACTTTATCGGCGGCATATCCCGCAGGGACGGTCAATTTTTATCTTGTTCCGAGGTAATCTCTGCTCTTTTTTCGCCTGCGCTTGTCGTCATACATTCTGAAATCGGCGGTTCTTATGAAATTCTCGACATCTGCGCTGACCTCTGGGTGTATTTCGTCCCAGCCGCAGCTTATGCCGACCTTATAAGGCTTTCCTGATGCCGCATTGAATTCGTTGAGGCGCTCTCTGACCTTTTTTACGTATTCTTCGGGATATTTATCATCGCCGAAGCCAATGACGGTGAACTCATCTCCGCCGAAGCGTGAGCATATCTCGTCCCTGCCGTTTGCGTGGAGTGCGGACGCAACTGCCTTTATTGCTGCATCGCCTTCGTTATGCCCGAAGTTGTCGTTGATATATTTTAGGTAATCCATATCTATCGAGAAAACATATGCCTTTTTACCTCCCACCGAGAGTTTTTCTGCCCGTTTATAGAAGCCTCTGCGGTTGTAAAGCCCCGTCAGCGGATCTCGGATATGCATTTCTGCAAGCTCGGCGTTCACACGTTCAAGACGGACACGGTTTATAAGGTTTTCAAGTATCTGAGTTGTGTTGGTTATGTATCTTCTGCGGTTCGAGAATACCGATTCGGTGAAGCCTATCGCAGCACAGGTGTAGCCCATAACTTCTTCCCTGAAATGGAGCGGTGAGAAAAATAGGATATCATGGCGTTCAAGTGCAGTCTCGAGATCGGGCAGCAGCTCTCTTGTCGGGAACAGAATGCCGTCGGTCTTGGCTGTATCGAAAAATCTCACCATAAAGGCGTTTGAAGTTTCGGTGAATATATCATGGTAGCGTTCCTTGCTTTTCTTCAGTTCAAAAAGGTCGGTATTTACGCAGAACCATTCGCAGTAGTCGCCGTAATGCGACATTACATCAGCGACCTCTTTAAGCGTGCCGCATTCCGCAGCTTTTCTGAGATAGCTTAGCATAAAGCTTTCATGCTGTGCGGAAGAATTAACACGCTTATAAAGTTCAAGGATCTTGTCGCAGGGATCCTCGGAGTTTATATTTTCGCAGCCGCAGGACTGTGAAACACGCATTTTATACGGTATCCTTACGATGTGCGGAGGTGTTCCGCCGTTCCTTGCTGTTTCGATCATATTCATCGCTTCGATGCCTATTGATGCGAAATCGACGGAAGCAGTTGTTATTCTGGGACGGTAATATCTTTCCAGCTCGATCCCGTCGAATCCAGTTACGATAACATCGTCGGGGACTCTGACCTTTCTGTCGGAAAGATACTGGCATACGGTTATAGCCATGGTATCGTTGCAGCAGATGATAGCTTCGGGGAATGGCAGGCTGCTCTTCATGAAGTTATCCATCGCTTCGACCGTAGGACCTTCCCAGAAGTTGCCGTAGCCTACTCGTCTTTCGTCATATGTAATACCGTTTTCGGCAAGCACACGCTTATAGCAGTCAAGGCGCTCATCTGAGAATGGATTATCTTTGAATCCCGCTATAAAATTGACCTTGCGGCAGCCGTGATCCTCGATAACATGGCGGACGATCTTTTCAAAGGTGGTAGTATAGTCAAAAAGGATGCAGGGCGTATCCTCAAATTCCTTATCCACTGTCAGCACGGGAATGCCTGCGCTGCGTGCATAGTCGATGAGTATCCGCGACACTTCGTCATTCTGTATGGATTCGGACATGACAACAAGAGCGTCCAGCATTTCCGCATTTACGAGCCGGTAAATGCTTGCTTCGCCCTTGGTTTCATTGGTATTTTTGAAGAGGTCGGAAAATGAGCTGAACAGCAGAACCTTCCAGCCGTCCTCATTTGCTTTTGAACATATCGAATCAACAGTGTTTCGGACATCTTCATTCGTGACCTTTGAATGGCAGATGCCGAGAAGCTTGTAATCAGCCTTTTTTCCTTTGAACATAGGTGTTTGCATCCTCGTGGTTTTATGGTATTTATACCTTTTTATATTATACCATGGCGGTATGTGAATGTCAAGGATTTTACGTAATATATGCATATAAAATTCATGTCGGAGATGTTATGATCTATGATATTTGAACATTGTTATGCATAAAAGCATAATCCGATATGTTTTTGGCGTTTCCTTATAATAAAAACCATTAGAATTATGGAGAAGAAATCGCCGCAAAAGCTTTGATATATGCGGTTTTGCGGTGAGAGATTCCCATAATTCAATGGGTTTTTAGTATTAATATCGCAGCAGCTGTTATAAAGAGATAAGCTTGTTCTATTGCGGGAGATGTCCGCATATCCTTTATAAAAAGACGGGAACGCCATGCTGCCCGATCACTGTAAAGGAGTGTTTTTAATGACCTGCAAACCGAAAGATAAAAAGAAAACAATTATTATGCTGGTGATACTTGTGATCGCAGCGGCGATCATCTGGGTATTTCTGAGAGCTGACAAAGAAAACTGTCTGGACGAAGCACTGACGATGAATTCCAATGCGCAGAGAGTTGTGTTCCTGAACAAAGCAGGCTGGATAGTCGCACCCGACCCCATTGAGCAGGAAAAGGTGCTTATCCCCTCGGAATTCAATGATGCTTATAATTCGTACAATGAGCTTCAGAAGCAGCAGGGCTTTGACCTTGAAAAATACAAGGGTGAAGAAGCGGAGATATTTACATATACAGTGCTGAATTATCCCGATTATCCCGAAAATATCACGGCGAATCTTGTTTTCGTGAATGACAGGCTTGTCGCTGCGGACATAAATCAGACGATAGAAAACGGCTTTACCGTGCCTCTGCTGAGCGGAAATGTTGCCGATCTCACGGACAAATTCGGCTGTTCGGAAACCACGTCCTGCGAAACGGAAACAGATGTTATCGAAACGACCGCAAGCGAAACGGCGGCTGTCACCGAAACGTCTTCCGCTGTGACCGAAGCACCTCCCGCTGCGGAAACAACAGCCGTCACACCGCACAGTTCAATGAGATGATATCTGCGCAGATGACCGCAATGCGTCGTCTGCGCTTTTTTGTTGGGATCGGATAAGAAAAAACTTGAAATTTTTCGGCATATGTGATATAATAAAAAATATTGGAAATCAGTTAAAGACTATACAAATCTGTTGGGAGTGTTTCATTTGGCAGCCAAGAACATTATTCTTTACGGCCCTCCGGGAACAGGTAAGACCTACCACACCGTGGCTTACGCAGTGTCCATAATCTACAATCTTCCTATCGAGCGTGTTATGCAGGAGGATTACGACCTTCTTCTCGATCGCTACAACGACCTGAGAAAGGTTTACCGCAGAGTTGAATTCACAACGTTCCATCAGTCCTTCGGCTACGAAGAATTCGTAGAAGGTATCAAGCCTGTATTCATTCAGTCGATGAATGAGCGAGGTGAGCGTACAAGTAAGGAAGAAATGGTCTATACCGTTGATAAGGGTATTTTCCAGGAATTCTGCTACAATGCCGCAGATCATCCCGGCGATGATTTTGTTTTCATCATAGATGAGATCAACCGAGGCAATATTTCCAAGATCTTCGGTGAACTTATCACGCTGATCGAACCTTCAAAGCGTCTCGGCGAGGTTGAGGCAGCTCAGGTAAAGCTTGCATACTCCAAGGAGACTTTCGGTATCCCTAACAATGTACATATCATCGGAACAATGAACACGGCTGACCGTTCTATCGCAATGATGGATACGGCGCTCCGCAGACGTTTCGAGTTTATTGAAATGATGCCCCGCCCCGACCTTTTCCATGGCCTTACGGTTGAAGGTATCGACATCGAGAGAATATTCTCGCTCATCAACCAGAGAGTCGAGATCCTCTGCGACCGTGACCATATGATAGGACATGCTTATTTCATGCCCGTAAAGAACGAGCCTACGCTTGAGAGCCTTGCAAAGGTGTTCAAGAACGCTATCGTTCCGCTGCTCCAGGAGTATCTGTATGACGATTATGACAAGATCCGCCTTGTTCTCGGAGATGTCAACAAGGAGCAGGACGAGCAGTTCGTTCAGGTCGTTAATGTCGATTATCATGAGATATTCGGCAAGGCGGCTGATGTATATCTCGAAGGAAACGATGTTTACCGCATCAACGACGACGCATTCATGAATGTAAATGCTTATCTGAAAATCTGATGGAAAGAGGGTGCTTCACCTGAACAGTCAGTACGCAGTTACCGAGGCTAATTTCTTTACAAGAGGCGTTTCGGCAGCCGCTTCCGATCGCTGCATACCTCTGCCCGAATCGGCTTTTGACCGCCTTGAACAGTTCCTGAGGGAGCACGTCCAGACCAATGCCGACGGCACATCTGAAATGTTCATGAGGATAAACGAGGTAAGCGGTCTGGGAAAGGTCATCGCCCCGGACAGATACAGCGGCAGCATCACCCTCTGCGACGGAACTCAGATAGAAATATTCTGCGGAATACGCTCACGTTCTGCGATAATGGATATGCTAAGTACCTTTACCGATATGCCGATAAAGCTGCTTGACCATTTCGAACTGAAAAAGAGCGACATGAACGTTTTCGAGATGTTCGTCAGAATGTTTATAAACGAAGTTCTTTTTATCATGAAAAACGGTCTGAAATCCGCATATCTTCCGACTCAGGACAACGTAAATTTCCTGAGAGGAAAGACGCTGCACAGCGAACACGTCAAGAAAAATTTTGCGCATAAGGAGCGTTTTTTCGTCGAATATGACGAGTACAGCCCTAACCGTGCGGAAAACAAGCTCATCAAATCGACGGCGAAGTTCCTGCTGAAAAAGACGCTCAATCTCCAGAGCAAAAACCTTCTCCAGATGATAATAGAAGCGTTCTGCAATGTTGAGTATTCGACCAATTACAAGCGTGATTTCAAGAATATAATCAAGGACCGAAGCATGGATTTCTATAACGGCGCAATGGCGTGGTGCGAAATTTTCCTGCTCGGAAAAAGCCCGTTTGTCATAAGCGGAAAGATCGTCACACAGGCGGCGATGTTCCCGATGCAGAGGCTTATAGCAAGCTATGTGTGCGACAGAACTGAGGATCATCTCAAGACGAATTTCTGTCAGTACCGTGTGGTCAACAGATATATCCATCTGCTGAACCGTCCGCCGCTCGGAATAAAGGCACGTCCTTCCATCATCATGAAGCGTCCGTCCGACGGAAAAAAGGTCATTATCGGATTCCATTACAAGGACCTGACGGGAACGAGCGATCCTCAGCAGATCGCAATGAACGAGGCGTGCTTCCTGCTTGCGCACAGATATGCGTATTCGTCAAGCACATTGCCTGTAAGGATAATAGTTATCTGCCCGAAATATGACGGCTTCAACGATAAGCTGCGTGATTCATCTGCGGTAATGTCGGACGGCGCACAGTCGGATCTGAAGCTGTTTGATCTCCGTGAGATGAGAAGAGGTCTCTGGAACATACTGAAGGATATCCCGGAATAAAAATATCAGCCGATGCAGGGTGCATCGGCTGTTTTTGGTGAGATTTGCAAAGGGGAGTATGCTTATGCCGTTCAAAGAAATAAATGTGAATGATATTATTGAAAAGCAGAAGAAAGACGATCCTGAATTTGAAAAAGCGTGGACGGAATTCATAAATGAGCAGGTCAATAATAATTCGCAGGAAGATGAATAAAAACGGCACACAGGAAAATTTGGAATTCCTGTGTGCCGCATTTTTATGCGTTATTACTTCCCGTAATAAGCAAGCATATAAAGCTTTTTCAGCTCATCAATTCTCGGAAGTCTTGGGTTTGCGGTCGTGCATTGGTCGTTGAACGCCTTGTATGCGAGATCTTCAAGTGAATTCTCGTAAACGACGGGGTCAATGTAGGAACGCTTGTCCTTTTCGCCCGCCTCCTTGATGGACAGAGGCACGTCCAGCTCCTTCATAAGGCTTCTCACTGCATCGGCAAGCGCCTTAACACCCTCTTCGGGAGATGCATCCTGAGAAACAAAGCCCATCATCTTCGAGATGTCGCAGTAGCGTTCGGGAGCGATATAGTGATCGTACTTCGGCCATGCTGCAAACTTTGTGGGTGTATGCTCTCCGTTATACTCGATAGTGTGCGGCAGGAGATACGCATTTGCAAGTCCGTGCGGAATGTGGAATTCACCGCCCAGCTTATGCGCAAGCGAATGGTTTACGCCGAGAAATGCATTTGTGAATGCCATGCCTGCAATGCAGGAAGCGTTGTGCATCTTCTCTCTTGACAGCTGATCTGCGTTCTTGTAGGAGGACGGCAGATAGTTGAATACCAACTTTATTGCGTGGAGGGCGAGAGCGTCGGTATAATCGTTGGCAAGGACGGAAACATAAGCCTCGACAGCGTGTGTAAGCACATCAAGTCCCGTAAATGCGGTAGATGCCTTAGGCACGGTATAAACGAACTCGGGATCAATGATAGCGATATCGGGAGTAAGCTCGTAGTCGGCAAGAGGATACTTCATGTTGTTCTTCTTGTCGGAGATAACGGCAAAGCTTGTGACCTCGGAGCCTGTTCCCGATGTTGTTGGAATGGAGATCATCTTTGCGAGTTTGCCCATCTTCGGGAACTTGTAAACTCTCTTTCTGATGTCCATGAACTTCTGAGCCATGCCGATGAAATCAGCGTCGGGATTTTCATAGAAGAGCCACATTGCCTTTGCAGCGTCCATTGCAGATCCGCCGCCCAGCGCAACTATCGCATCGGGACGGAAGCGGTTCATGACCTGAACGCCCTTCTGAACGGTTGTCAGGTCGGGATCGGGTTCGACCTCGCTGAATATCTCGACAGCGGGCTTGTTTGCATTCTTCGCAAGCTGATATGTCACCCTGTCAACATATCCGAACTGAACCATTCCGGGATCGGCAACGATCATTACCCTGTGGATATCAGGCACCTTTGCGAGATACTGCACCGAACCGGGTTCAAAGTAAATTCTCTCGGGGATCTTGAACCACTGCATATTAAGTCTCCTTTTCGCTACCTTCTTACGGTTGATGAGGTTCTTTGCGGTCACGTTCTCGGATACGGAGTTCTTTCCGTACGAGCCGCAGCCGAGGGTAAGCGACGGAGCGATGACATTATATACATCGCCGATAGCACCGAAGGAAGCGGGGGAGTTGACAACGATACGGCTTGCTCTCATGTGTTCGCCGTATTTTTCGGCGAGCTTGTCATCGGACGTGTGGATAACAGCCGTGTGGCCTGCGCCGTGTTTGAGCATTTCCTCGCAAAGCTCAAATGCGTGGTCGGCAGAATCCGCCTTTACGACAGCAAGTACGGGCGAGAGCTTTTCAAGCGCAAGGGGATACTTGCTTGCGTCCGTTCCGCACAGCTCAACGCAGAGCACCTTTGTTTCCTTGGGGATAGTGATGCCTGCCTTTTCTGCGATCTGCCACGGATACTGACCTACTACCCAGGGCTGAACAGCCATCTTTTCGACATTGATGACAACATCTCTTATCTTGTCGATATCCGACTTGGGTGCAAACCAGCAGCCCTGATCCTTCATCAGCTTAACTGCCTCGTCATACACCTCGCTGTCGATTATCGCAGCCTGCTCCGATGCGCAGATCATTCCGTTATCGAAGGATTTCGACAGGATAAGGTCGTTTACAGCCTGTTTGAGCTTTGCGGTCTTTTCGATATAGCAGGGAGTGTTTCCGGGACCTACGCCGAGTGCGGGCTTTCCTGCGGAATATGCGGCTCTTACCATGCCGGGGCCGCCTGTTGCGAGGATAGTTGCAACATCGGGGTGGTTCATGAGCATTCCTGTTGCTTCGATGGACGGTGTTTCGATCCACTGAACGCAGTATTCCGGTGCGCCTGCGGCGATCGCGGCATCTCTTACGATCTCAGCGGCTCTTACTGAGCATTTCTGAGCGTTCGGATGGAAGCCGAAGATGATCGGATTTCTTGTTTTTGCGCAGATTATCGACTTGAACATAGTTGTCGATGTCGGGTTTGTGACGGGAGTAACGCCCGCAACAATCCCGACAGGCTCGCCGATCTCAAGATATCCCTCGTCAACATTATCCTCGATAACGCCTACGGTCTTTTCGTATTTTATGGAATGCCAGATATATTCAGTGGAGAAGATATTCTTTGTTACCTTGTCCTCGAAAATGCCTCTGCCTGTTTCCTCAACTGCCATTTTTGCAAGCTCCGTCTGTGCGGAAAGTCCCGCAAGAGCCATAGCCTTTGCGATCTTATCGACCTGCTCCTGATCGAGCTTCATATATTCGTCAAGAGCCTTTGATGCATTGGAAACGAGCTTGTTTATCATTTCCTCAGTGCTTACCTGAACTGCTTCTTCTGTTTTCTTTGCCATTGAATGACCACCTTTCAAATTATAAGTAAAATGTGTTTGCTATTGCTAATGCAACATTTACCAAATACAGAAAATTCGACAAAATCCATAGTTATCCATTGCAAACCGACACGTTTGAAAATATCCGCCGCAGGAGCTGTATTCGGTTCTTGCGGCGGATATATTTATCCGACTTAAAGCGGCATTTATATTGTGCCTTTTTGAGCTTGGATTATGCCTATAACAGGAAATTTTTATTCGATGTGCAGACGTGCAACGCCTGTTTCCTCAGCAGCTTTTCTTACAGCAGCTGCAACTCTCTCAGCCATCTGATGATCGAGAGCGTTAGGAATGATATAATCCTTGCTGAGCTTGTCTGCGGGAACGGAATCTGCGATAGCCTTAGCTGCAGCGATGTTCATAGCATCGTTTATGCGGGAAGCACGAACGTCAAGAGCGCCTCTGAAAATTCCGGGGAATGCGAGAACGTTGTTGATCTGGTTGGGGTAGTCGCTTCTGCCTGTGCCGACAACTGCTGCGCCTGCTGCCTTTGCCTTTTCGGGAGTGATCTCGGGATCGGGGTTAGCCATCGGGAAGAGGATAGGATCGGGAGCCATGCTCTTTACCATCTCTTCTGTTACGCAGTTAGGAGCGGAAACGCCGATGAAGAGGTCTGCACCCTTGATAACGTCAGCAAGTGTACCCTTTTCGCAGTTAAGGTTTGTAACCTCAGCGATAGCTTCCTTCTCGGGGTTGAGGTTATCTCTGCCCTTGTAGATAGCACCGTGTCTGTCGCACATGATAACGTTCTTGAGTCCCATAGCAACGAGGAGCTTAACGATAGCTATGCCTGCTGCACCTGCGCCGCTTGTTACAGCCTTGATATTTTCGATCTTGCGGTTTGTGAGCTTGAGAGCATTCAGAGCAGCTGCAAGAGTTACGACAGCTGTACCGTGCTGGTCATCGTGGAATACGGGGATATCGCACTCGTCCTGAAGACGTCTTTCGATCTCGAAGCATCTCGGAGCGGAGATATCCTCGAGGTTGATGCCGCCGAATGAGCCTGAGATCAGCTTGATAGTCTTGATGATCTCTTCTGTATCTTTAGAGCCTACGCAGATAGGGATAGCATCAACATTGCCGAATTCCTTGAAGAGAACGCTCTTGCCTTCCATAACAGGCATAGCAGCGAGAGGTCCGATATCGCCCAGACCGAGAACCGCAGTTCCGTCAGTGATAACGGCAACGAGATTGGAGCGGCGTGTATATGTGTAGCTCAGCTCGGGGTTCTTTTCGATAGCGAGGCAGGGAGCTGCAACACCCGGTGTGTAAGCGATGGAAAGATCCTCGCCCGACTTGATGGGAACACGGCTGATAACTTCGATCTTGCCCTTCCATTCCTTATGTTTTTTGAGTGCTTCTTCCGAATAATTCATAATTCATTATCCTTTCATTTTGAATACAGGCGATAAGTTACCTGCAACTAATCCTTTGAAAAATCACCTTTCGATGAACGATTACATTATACACCAAATTGGTGCAGATGTCAATAGAGAGTACAGTTCTGAAAGTAAAAAAACATTCCAAATGTAAAGTGGCTGCATATTTCTATGTAAAATTTAAGAGGGTGGTGAATTACCGCAGTAATACTACCACCCTCCGGTGACTGATCTTTCTGTTGTCCGTCCAACTATGCCGACCCCTACGTTCGGCAGGGGAGCGAGAAATTTCGTTGCCTTCGCCGACACTCTGTATTTTTCGCAGCAGGTTGGTCACAAACGTAACCGCCGGATTGAATCGTGTCAGCCCACGTTTGTTATACGCCGAAGCGCAGATCAAACTTTGCTTTGTATCGCATTTTCTTCGATTGGAGCGGGTTTTCCCCAGATATATCCCTGGATATAATCGCAGCTCAGTTCACGGAGCGTTGAAAGCTGGCTGTCCAGCTCCACGCCCTCGGCTATCACCTTGCAGCGGAACATATGACCGATCGAGATTATAGCCTTGACGAAATCGCCGCGGCTGTCTGCCGTTTCAAGCTGATCGACGAAGCTCTTGTCGATCTTTACGAGGTCGATCGGAAGACGTGAAAGGTAGCTGAGAGATGCATATCCCGTGCCGAAATCGTCGAGAGCGATAAGAACGCCGCTTTCCTTGATGCGTTTGAGTGCTGCGATAGCGGCTTCAACAGAGGAAATGAAGCAGGATTCCGTTACCTCTATTTCGAGATGCTCGGGCGGGAAGCCGGTTTCTTTCAGGATCTGCTCGACTTCTTCCGCAAAATTCAGCTCGGTTATATGTCTTGCCGAAATATTGACTGAAAGGATTATATCCTCAGTTAAGATGCGCTTTGAAAAGGTTTTCATTGCGCGGCGAAGCACCCATCTGTCGATATCAAGGATAAGACCGCTTTTTTCGGCGATAGGTATGAACACGGCAGGGGAAACGGGGTTGCCGTTTCCGTCAGACATTCTCAGGAGAGTTTCGTAGCCTCTGAGCTTTTTGCCCTCGGCTGTAAACTGCGGCTGGAACACAAGCTTGAATGTGTCGTTTCTCAGAGCGGAGCGTATCTCCGTTTCGATGTTCATTTCGGAGTTTATCTCCATGAGCATGCGGCTGTCGAAGCGGCAGAGCTGGTTTTTGCCTGTTGATTTTGCCTTATACATTGCTGAATCCGCATATCTCATAAGGTTGTCGCAGTCCGTGGCATCATGCGGGAAGGATGCCGAGCCGATGCTGACGGAAGCGTAATAATCGCATTTTTCCGTTACAAGCTTGTTTTTCAGCGAATTTATGCAGCTGTTTGCTGCGGCATCTGCGCTTTCTTCGGAGTCGCCGCTTACAATAAGCGCAAATTCATCGCCGCCTGTTCTTGCGAGAGTGCAGCCTTCTCCGATCACGGACAGCCATCTGCGTGCTATCTCGCAGAGGACGATATCTCCGCAGGCGTGTCCCATAGTGTCGTTGATGTTCTTGAAATTATCGAGGTCGAGATAGAAGAGTGTGAACGGCTCATTGCAGGATATTTTCATATTTATTTCGTTCATTATGTCGCGCCTGTTTGTAAGTCCCGTAAGAGCGTCCGTTACGGAAAGAGAACGGAGATAATTTTCATTTTTTTCTATCGTTGCGATATATTTATGCTGGTTGATGACGAGAAATATGCCTCCAAGCATCATGGCGATGCCTGCGACTGACTGAAAATTATTTTTGATGAACACAGCTGACGCTACCATTGTAAGCTCGGTGACCATCAGCAGCATTGCGGCAGCGAAGCCGTAATGGTTGTTGATAGTAAGCATTTTCAGGCAGATCATTATCATAAGAACTGTTATAACGCCTGAAACGGATGGTGCACCGATGTTTGCACCGCCAAAGTGAAGATCAAAAAAATTTGCATTGAGGAATGAAACAAAAAACATCATGAAAAGGAACAGTCCGCAGCAGATCGCGATATTCACCTTATCGGATACGGGCATTTTGCTTTTTTTGTTTTCTGCCAAGCCAAAGTCTCCCTCCTGTATTAATTGGCGCATTTGCTATGTGTGTAATTTATACAATTATAGCACAAAAAGGCGGTAAATGCAAGCTTATTCAGAAAAAAGAGTGCCAAATCCTACCTCGGCGGAGGGATTAAAATTGTCAGAATCGGCATATTCTGCGAGGCTTGCAAGAAGCTGTTTTGCGCAGGGGCTTTCAAGCTTCAGGAGCGGTGCGGTGCATACGAGCAGCTTTCCGCCGCCGCATTTTACTTCAAAGATCGTGCCGAGATTATGGTTGCGGTCGAAGTTGTCGATCGTGCGGACGACAGGATCTATCGGCAGACCGTCAAGTATCATGGTGCGTGAATTCTCGGCGATGTCGAACCACTGCGGAGTTGAGTATGTTTCCGATGCAAAGCCGTCAAGCGCATGATGGCTGTTCTGTATCAGATAGCCGTGAGTTCCGACTGGAGTGGGTCTGCCCATATTTTCCGAGATCATGTTGAACATATGGTAGCACCAGAAATCCGTGCAGTATGCGCCTGCGATGGAATTTTTATCGTCCAGCAGACCGTCGGGGAAGAAAAGTACACGCTTTCCTTCGCTGAGAGCGGTCTTTGCTTCGTCTGCGCTGTCTGTGATGACAGCATTTTTTGCCGTCACTTTTCCCTGAACGGGCAGGACAGTTACAGTTCTTTCGCTGCGCACACCGCCGTATTCAGCCGTTATTGTGATATGGCAAGCCGATGTGCATTGGGGAGCGGTGAAGCTGAAGCTGCCGATGTCCGCAAGCTCTCTTGAAACGGCTTTATCAAACGGCTTTTCGCAGTCAAACACGGTATTTCCATTCATTTCGGCTGTGATCTTCAGAGATCCGCCGGCTGTGCCGTTTTCGGAATAATCGTAAAGCTTAACATCTGCGGATATCTCCCCGCCCGATGTATATACAAATGTCGGCATTGAGATGAGCAGGACACGTTCGGAGCAGAATCCCGCCCATTTTTCCTGCGATATTATGCCCTTGTTTTCCATGAATGAGTTGAGTATTCCGACAAGAGCCGTACCCTGACCCGTGAAATCCTGGATATCAAGGAGCTGGAAGCCTGCGAGTCCGTCGGAGCGGAGTGCAGTTTCGATCTCCTCACGCCAGCAGTCGGCTGCGAGATGACCCGAAGCACGGAAGAACCTGTCTGCGAATTCGGAAAGTCCCTTTTCTGCAAGACGGTCACGGAATATCTCAAGATTTTTCGCTTTCAGCACGCCTGTATACTTTTCGATCTCGCTGAAATCGGGGAATGTTTCATACTGACCGATCTCGTGGGATACGACAGGGAGGAAGGTCGAGAATTCCTCTGCGGAATCTGCGGAAACTGTCTTCACGCCCGTGCCGTACTGGATCTCGATAGTTCCTCCCTCCGAAGTGCCGCTTGCGACGGTCTTGGGGTGGATCATCTCATCATAGCAGTGCGAGGAATTCGGTGCGTCCGTCTGGATATGTCCGAGCGGGGCATCGCACATTGCGTAAGAGCCTCTGAAAAGCCTGTCCCTCGAAAATCTCACGCCCGAGAAGAAATCATCATTTTCAAGCACGCAGGGGATAAACTGGTAGTTATTGGAGCCCTGAGTGTAAAGCTTGGTGCTGTCATAAGCCTTGTATCCGCCGAGGATAGTGTTAAGGCGTTCCTTGCTGCCCCACAGCTCATTGCCCATCGACATCATGACGAAGGACGGGTGAGAGCCGAATTCATCTAGTATGCGGAAGCCTTCGGCGGTCAGATAGCGCTGTCCGTCGTCCTCCTCATCGGCGATAGTTCCCCAGAAGGGAAGCTCGGGCTGCATATAGATGCCGAGCATATCAGCGGCTGTGAATGCGGCATCGGGCGGGCAGCAGGTGTGGAAGCGGTAGTGGTTTATGCCGTATTCCTTGGATATTTTCATGACCTTCAGCCAGCTGTCAACATCGGTCGGGGCGTAGCCTGTCATCGGGAATATCATGCCGTCATGCTTTCCTCTGAGGTTCACACGCTTGCCGTTCATTGTGAAATAGCCTGTCTTTTCGTTCCTGCCGGCGGAGAAATTTCTCAGTCCGAACGGGATATCATACTTTTCTTCGCCGCAGGTGATATGCAGGGTATAAACAGCGTGTGAGAATTCGTCCCAGAGAGCGGCTTTTTCTCCGAGGATATAGGTAAATCCCGCATTTTCCGAGGATAATGAAAACTTTTTTTCGGGGAATGTCTGTCCGTTTCCCGAAGCAGAAACGGTGACCTCAGCATTATCCGCACCGATAATATCGGCTGTGACTCTGAGCGCTCTTTCGTCTATATCGGGGAATGTGCGTATCCTTTCAAGGCGGATATCCGAGCATATCTCAATGCCGATCTTTCCGAGGATACCGTTCCAGTTGGTCTGCGTGTCGGGTGATGTCATATGTCCGCCGGGGACGGGGTAGTCTGTGTTCGACACCATAACTGTGAGCCTGAACGATTTTTTTCCGATAATGAAGCGGGTTATGTCGTGGCGGTGGGAGGAGCAGAGGCTGTCTATTGTGCCTGCGCACTCGCCGTCTATCCATACTGTGGATATCCTCGTGCGTTCAAGAAGCAGGTAAGCAGTGCCGCCGCTTATCGGTGACGGCATCTCACATGAGCGTGAGAACCACATATATCCCTCACATTCGCGGGGATCGGTCAGATATCCCGTATAGGCAAGCTTATCGTTCGCCTTGATTTTACGTGCTGCGGAAACGGTGTTGGGGAGAGTTATCGAATCATTGAAGCTCTCCCTGAAAAATCCTGCGTCAAGCCCCTTTTTGTCGGTGTCGGCACGGAAATCCCAGCTGCCGTGCAGATCAACGTAATCCTTCATAAATAAATATCCTTTCAAAGATGTGGTTTCATTATATTTTCATGCTGTTCTGCTTGTCACGCTTCAGGAAATATCCGAAGCTTCCGCCGCATACGCCGCCTATGACATGACCGAACTGCGAGATATTGTCCCTGACGGAAAGTCCTGTGACGATCTCGCTGCCTATGTAAAGCACGCCTACGAGTATCAGGGTAAGGGGGATGCCGTCATCGGATCTTGCGCTTGCGAAGGAGCTTAGCATGATGAGCATGAATACTATGCCGCTTGCGCCGCAGAGAGCGACATTCGGGAAGAATATCATCTGGAGAATGCCCGTTATCAGCGCAGTAAGTGCGATCATGACGAGCAGATTTCCGCTGCCGTGCTTTTCCTCAATCAGCGGACCGAGAAGCAGGATAAGCGTGAAGTTGGAAACATAATGATTAAGGTCGGCATGACCCAGAACGTGCGTGAAAAGGCGCAGATAGGTCATCGGATTAAGCAGCGAGCTTCGGTAGACCATAAAGATATGCTCTGTTGTCCAGCCCTTTGTGATGTAGCCGAGTATCAGCGACACGAGCGAGAGTGCAGCAAAGGTGAGCGTGACGGGTGAATTGTAGACGATCCTGAATTTACGTTTCTTTTCCATAATTATCCTTTCGATATGCGCAAAGCTGTGCGGAGGTCATCCGCACAGCAAAAACGCTTGATTTACACTTTGAATTTGCTCATTTCGTCATTCAGCATAAGTGCCTGACCGTTCAGCTCCTCGCATGATGCTGCGATCTCCTGGGCGGTAGCGCTGTTCTGCTGTACGACCTCGGAAATGTCGTTTATTCCGCTTGTGATCTGACCTACAGCGACTGACTGGTTCTCGGCAGCAGCTGCGATCTGTTCGATCATCGACTTTATTTTTGTGAACATATCCTTGACCTTCTCGAAGGATTCAGCGTTCTTGTCAGCTATGCCCTCGCCCTCATTTACAGCGTCGATAGCCGAGGTGATAAGCTCGGATGTGTTCTTTACAGCTTCTGCGGACTTGGAAGCAAGGTTTCTTACCTCGTCTGCAACGACTGCAAAGCCCTTGCCTGCTTCGCCTGCTCTTGCAGCTTCTACAGCGGCATTGAGGGCGAGGATATTTGTCTGGAATGCGATA
>USNJ01000005.1 GCA_900556055.1 uncultured Ruminococcus sp. | reverse complement strand
GGAAAGACATCTCTCGTAAGCCTTATCCCCCGCATCTACGACGTTTCCGCAGGAAAGGTGCTTGTTGACGGAAATGATGTGCATATGCTGAAGCTCAATCAGCTGAGAGGCAACATCGGCACGGCGACTCAGGACGTTCTGCTTTATTCGGACACGATCGACGGAAACATAGCTTTCGGCGATACATCAATGTCAGCGGAAGATGTCAAGAAAAATGCACATCTCGCAGCCGCTGACGGATTTATCGAGAAAATGCCCGAGAAATACGACACCATCATCGGCGAAAGGGGCGTTGGACTGTCGGGCGGTCAGAAGCAGAGAATTGCGCTGGCAAGGGCGCTCGCAGTACGTCCGTCTATACTTATTCTCGATGACACAACATCGGCTGTCGATATGGAAACGGAGAAATTCATTCAGAACAGCCTGAAAAATCTTGATTTCCCATGCACAAAGATAATCATTGCGCAGAGAATATCCTCATCGGAAAATGCGGACAAGATAATCGTCCTGAAGGACGGAAAGATCGAAGATATCGGCACTCACAAGGAGCTTATAGAGCGTGAGGGCTATTACCGTGAGATATACGAATTACAGCACTAAGGGGGCGATATAAATGGAACAGACCAAGGAACAGACCGCTGCAAAAAAGCCGCAGAGAAACAAATACGACATTGATGAATCACTTGAAACGCCATTCGACTTCCGCCACTTCAGGCGCGCGCTCGTCTACGTCGGAAAATACAAGGGCAAGATGATATTTGCGCTCGTTCTCAGTGCGATAGCCGCAGTTACGGCACTTCTCTCCCCTGTCATCACGCAGTATGCACTGGATAACACGATACCTGCGGGCAACAAGCATCAGCTTTTTATCCTGGCGGCACTGCTGGCACTGACTATCGCTGTCAGTGTGGGATTTTCGACGGTGCGTTCAAGGATAATGACCAAGGTCGGACAGGACATCGTGTTCGATATGCGAAAGGACCTTTTTGCGCATCTTCAGGAGCTGCCCTTTGAATATTACGACAGCCGCCCGCACGGAAAGATACTCGCAAGGGTCATAAACTACGTAAACAGCGTATCCGACCTGCTTTCAAACGGCATCATCACCTTTATCCTCGAAATATTCAACATCATTTTCATCACGATATTCATGTTTGCGATGAACAGACCGCTCGCATGGGTAATTCTCGCAGGAGTGCCGTTTTTCTTCCTTTTCATCGGCATTATAAAGACACGTCAAAGAAAGGCATGGCAGGCGGTATCGAATAAAGGCTCGAACCTGAACGCTTACCTCCACGAGAGCATCGCAGGAGTGCGCATCACGCAGCTTTTCGCCCGTGAGGAGGAAAATTCGGGCATTTTCGCAAAGCTTTCCGATGATTACAGAAAGTGCTGGATGCACGCTGTAAACACGTCCAATCTGCTCTGGCCCGTGACTGACAACATTTCCACGGTGATCTCGGTATCAATCTATCTGGTGGGACTTATAATCCTCGGACCGCAGAATGTTACGCTGGGCGTTATCGTTGCAATGGGCAGCTATGCGGGACGTTTCTGGCAGCCTATAATGAATCTCGCAAACCTGTTCAACAATTTCATCAACACGGTAGCATATCTCGAAAGAATATTTGAAACTATGGACGAACCCGTTGACATCAAGGACGCTGACGATGCTTATGAAATGCCCGAAATAAAGGGCGATGTAACATTTAAGGACGTTACATTCTCCTACGACAACAGCGTGAATGTCCTCGAAAATTTCGATCTCGATGTAAAGGCGGGACAGAGCATTGCGCTTGTCGGTCCGACGGGTGCGGGAAAAACAACAGTCGTAAGCCTTATATCCAGGTTTTACGACATTCAGAAGGGCAGTATATCCATTGACGGGAACGACATAAGCAAGGTCACACTTCATTCGCTCCGTTCGCAGATGGGCATAATGCTTCAGGACAGCTTCATATTCAGCGGAACTATCCGTGACAATATCCGCTACGGACGGCTTGATGCGACCGATGAGGAGATAGCGGAGGCGTGCAGGGTTGTCGGCGCAGACGAATTTATCCGCGAAATGCCGAAGGGATATGATACGGAGGTCAAGGAGCGTGGCTCAGTGCTTTCGCAGGGACAGAAGCAGCTGATAGCATTTGCGAGAACGATACTTGCCGACCCGAAGATACTTGTGCTTGACGAAGCGACATCGTCGATCGACGCAAAGACGGAGAGGGGACTTCAGAGGGGCATAGACCATCTTCTGAGCGGCAGAACATCGTTTATCATAGCGCACAGACTATCCACGATAAAGAGCTGTGACAGGATACTTTACATATCCGACAAGGGCATAGCGGAGTCGGGAACACATGATGAGCTGATGGCGAAGAAGGGGCTTTATTACAAGCTGTACACGGCACAGACAATATAAACAAAGGCTTCCGATTCTGCTCGGAAGCCTTTTATCTTTTTCTCGTTTTTATGCGTATCATGTCCGACAGCTTTACGCCGCCCATATCTTTGGAATTGAACGTCACTCTCGACTTCGATCTCAGCTCGTCCATACGGCGGCTGTCGCTCAGCATCGCAAGTATCCGTCCCGTATTCTCTGCGTCTGCAAGTGCCGAATGCTCCGTGCCTTTGAACGTTATCTGAAGGATATTGAGTGCTGTTGTGAGATTCGCAGGTCTTGAAAGCCCCATCGTTCTCGAATATATCCTCTGAAGATCTATCCATCTGCCAAACACGCTGTTTGCTTTGTCAGCACAGCCCTTGAAATCAGACTCACGCATCATCTGAAGCTGATCGCTGTTGCTCCAGCTGTATGTTGTGACCTTCCTGCCGTTTATCCACTCCGCAAAGCTGTCCAGCGCGCCTTCAAGGTCTGCGCTGTCCTTTACGTCGTCGTAGGTGATGCCCGTCAGCTTCGTGATCTCAGGCTCTATATGGTCGGAATATGTCGGTTTTACATATGTACGGAACCGCTCTGCGGTTTCATTGTCATCGCCCAATATAACGGCGGCAAGCTCGATTATCTCGTAGCTTATCGGGTGCGGAGCTCCGTCAGGAAATCTGACAGGGTTGAACTCCAGATCTATAACCAGCTTTGCGCTGTCACGCATTTTTATCAATCCTTTTGATATCTGAACATTTTCAGCCGACTCTTACACCCTCCGGAACGGCGAGGCGGTTTACGCTGTGTATATTCTCTATCCTGTAATTCATTCGGTGTTTTGTGGATTCATCGGGGTCTACGTAAACTGTTCCCGTAAATCCGTCTATAACGGCAGACTGACCGTCATTTTCTTTTTTGGGCATTTTGCCAGATGTGATGACGGACGGCAGCTGCATATTCCTCGAAAGTATCGACGCATGCGATGTCGATGAGCCTTCTGCCGACAAAAAGCCAAGCGCACCGTTCATTCCAAGCTCGATAACTTCACTCGGGAAAAACTCGTCAGCGACCATGATAGAGGGCTTTTCGGGACATTCGACCTTGTCGCTCACACCTGAAAGTATCCTTATCACTCTGTCGGAAACGTCCTTTATATCCGCCGCTCTTCCCTGCATATAGGGGTCATCTATCATTCGCAGCATATTCGCAAAATTCTCGCAGGTGACCTTTACGGAATATTCTGCGTTCATGTCGAAGCTTCTTATCATTGCGATCGCCGAATCAACGTAATCTCTGTCGGAGAGGAGCATAAGATGTATGCGGAAGATGGCAGCGTCCTCCCTGCCGACCTTTCCCTCCGCTCTGATGCAGAGCCTTTCGAGCTGTGCGGCAGCGGCATCTCTTGCCTGGCGGAACCGCTCCGCCTCGGCTTCGGTGTCATCAACTCTGCGGAGAGAGGGTGTGACAGCCTTTCTTTTGAAAAATGACAAATTGCCCATGGCTATACCGCCCGACAGGCTTTTTCCATGCATTGTGATCATAGCAGCCGACACCTCCCATCTCAAATATAGCTGCAGATTATTCTTCTATCATATAATAACATATTTTCTTCTTAAAGTCAAGTAGTTATCAAGCATTTTCACACAAATTTCACCTTAAACGGTTTCGATATTTGTACGAAATGTATAATTGTGTCCGATTCTTGTTATCTGAATATCTAATTAAACAAATTCTTTTCACACTGTCACTATATATATGGTACTTATTTTCCATGTACATCGGAAGATGATTTAAAATATGCACATATTGATGTTGAAAAGTTTGTTAAAAATGACGAAGAAAAATTTAAGAAAAATCGCAAAAACCACTTGACAATTGAAAATAAGTGAGTATAATAGTATTTAGCACTCGGAGATACGGAGTGCTAACACACAGACATCAAGAGTGATAGCAAACAGAAATCGCAAGTGAAAAGAAAGGCGGTGTAAAGGTGCTGGACGACAGAAAGCTTAAGATCCTTGCGGCAGTCGTTGATGAATATATACTGACAGGCGAACCGGTAGGCTCAAAGGCAGTACAGGCAAGGGCAGATCTTAACGTTTCGGCAGCGACGATCAGAAATGATATGGCGATGCTCGAACAGCTGGGACATCTCGAACAGCCACATACATCGGCGGGAAGGATACCAACATTCAGCGGTTTCAGACTTTATATAGAAAAGCTGATGCCCGAAAGAAGGCTGACGGGCGAGGAAAAAAAGATCCTCGACAGCTACCTTGATGTGGACGTACCCACGGAGGACGCTCTTATAGAAAGTGCCACAAAGGCGCTGGCAGAGCTTACCCAATGTGCGGCGGTCGTTCAGAACATATCCCCGAAGTTCTCCGTTATAACGAAAACGGAGGTCATTCCGACGGGAAAAAGAATGTACGTCCTGCTTATGGTGACATCTGCGGGAAACATTCAGAACAAGATATGCAGACTGGAATTTGATCTTACTGCGGATCAGCTTGAATTCTTCTCGAGGTTCATGGCGGAAAACCTTGAAGGCGTTTCCATTGAGGATCTTTCCGATGAGATGATCGACAAGCTTACCGAGGCACTTGGTGCTTACATGGTCACGCTTACTCCCCTTATGAAAGGCTTCTACGAGCTTGCCAAGGGTCTGGGTGCGGACGATATAAAGGTAAGCGGCGAGAAAAACCTGCTGGCCTGCAAGGAAATGGATCAGAACCAGATAATAAGATTTCTCGAAAACAAAAACGAAGTAAGGGGTCTGCTGGACGAAAGCTTCAGCGGAATACAGGTCAAGTTCGGTGAGGACGGCTTCGTTATCAGCAATTCGAGCATGGTCATGTATCCTATCAAAAAGGGAAACAGGACCGCAGGTTCTCTGGGAGTTATCGGTCCCATGAGAATAAATTATTCCAAGATAATACCTTATATCGAATACTTCTCCGAGAAGATATCACAGCTTATTTCGGAAGAAGATGACAGCAAAGAAAAAGAGGACTGATGAAAGGAGAATCACACAGCAGATGAGCGAAGAAATGAAAGAAAAAATGAATGCCGAAAGCGCAGAAGCCGAGGAAAATGCAGCAGCGGAAGCCGCAGCAGATACCGAGGATGCGGCTGAGGCAGATAACTCAGAGGAAGCCGCAGGTGAGGACGAAATTTTGAAGAAAAACAAAAAGATCGAGGAGCTTACAGAGCAGCTCAGTGCCGAAAAGGACAAATATCTGAGGGTTGCCGCAGAATACGACAACTTCCGCAGACGTTCCCTTAAAGACAAGGAGGACGCTGCCGATAAGGCAAAGAGTGCCGTTATCATTGAATTCCTCGGTGTTATCGACAATTTCGAAAGGGCACTTGCTTCAGAGTCCGCGGACGAAAGCTTCCGAAAGGGTGTCGAGATGATATACAATCAGTATGTCGAGATACTCAAGAAGCAGGGCGTTGAGGAGATCGAAGCGATGGATAAGCCGTTTGATCCGAATATCCACAGCGCAGTAACTCAGGTAACAGATGAAAACCTCGGCGAGAACGTGGTTTGTCAGGTGTTCCAGAAGGGTTACATCATGAACGGCAAGGTCATCAGACATGCGATGGTCGCCGTTGCAAATCCGTGATAACAAACAATATCCGATATATATGAAAATTGGAAAGGAAGATGTTTTATGAGCAAGATCATTGGTATTGACTTAGGTACAACAAACTCATGCGTAGCTGTTATGGAGGGCGGCAACGCAGTCGTGATCCCCAACTCCGAAGGCGCAAGAACAACTCCGTCCGTTGTCGGCTTTGCTAAGAACGGCGAAAGACTTATCGGAAGCACTGCTAAGCGTCAGGCTGTAACAAATGCCGACAGAACAGTTTCTTCCATCAAGCGTCACATGGGCTCCGATTATAAGGTTGACATCGACGGCAAGAAGTACACTCCTCAGGAGATCTCCGCTATGATCCTCCAGAAGCTGAAGGCTGATGCAGAGGGCTATCTCGGCGAGAAGGTAACAGAGGCTGTTATCACAGTTCCTGCTTACTTCACTGATGCTCAGCGTCAGGCTACAAAGGATGCAGGTCAGATCGCAGGTCTTACAGTCAAGAGAATCATCAACGAGCCTACTGCTGCTGCTCTTTCCTACGGTATCGATAAGGAAGCAGATCAGAAGGTCATGGTATACGACCTCGGCGGCGGTACATTCGATGTTTCCATCATTGAGATGGGCGACGGCGTAACTGAGGTTCTCGCAACAGCCGGCAACAACCACCTCGGCGGCGATGACTTCGATGAGAGAGTTATCCGCTGGATGCTCGATGAATTCAAGAAGTCCGACGGAATCGATCTTTCGGGCGATAAGATGGCTATGCAGCGTCTGAAGGAAGCTGCTGAAAAGGCTAAGATCGAGCTTTCCTCTTCTTCTACAACAAACATCAATCTGCCTTATATCACAGCAGATGCAACAGGCCCTAAGCACCTGGAAATGACTCTTACACAGGCTAAGTTCAACGAGCTTACTTCCGACCTTGTACAGTCCACAATGGGCCCTGTAAAGCAGGCTCTTTCCGACAGCGGACTGACTGCTTCCCAGATCGACAAGGTTCTGATGGTCGGCGGTTCTTCAAGAATACCCGCTGTTCAGGAAGCTGTAAGAACTCAGCTCGGCAAGGAACCCTTCAAGGGCATCAACCCCGATGAGTGCGTTGCTCTCGGTGCTGCTCTCCAGGGCGGTGTTCTCGGCGGCGACGTAACAGGTCTGCTGCTCCTCGATGTAACTCCTCTGTCACTCGGTATCGAAACAGCAGGCGGCGTATGCACAAAGATGATCGAGAGAAACACTACTATCCCTACAAAGAAATCTCAGATATTCTCCACATATGCAGACAATCAGACTGCTGTTGATATCAATATCCTCCAGGGCGAGCGTGAATTCGCTAAGGATAACAAGCAGCTCGGTATCTTCCGTCTTGACGGTATCGCTCCCGCTCCCAGAGGAATCCCTCAGATCGAAGTAACATTCGATATCGATGCTAACGGTATCGTTCATGTATCCGCTAAGGATATGGGCACAGGCAAGATGCAGGATATCTCCATCACAGCATCCACAAATATGTCCAAGGACGACATCAACAAGGCTGTCGAGGAAGCTGAGAAGTACGCTGAGGAAGATAAGAAGCGTAAGGAAGCTGTTGACATCAAGAACGGCGCAGACAACATGATCTTCAGCTGCGAGAAGGCTCTGAAGGACTTCGGCGACAAGGTAACTGCTGAGGATAAGGCTCCTATCGAGGCTAAGCTCAACGAGCTGAAGGAAGCTGTCAAGACCGATAACACAGACGATATCAAGGCTAAGACAGACGCTCTCCAGCAGGCATTTTATGCTCTCTCCGAGAAGGTCTACAAGGCTGCAGGCGCTCAGGCAGGCCCTCAGGACGCAGGCGCAGCAGGTGCAGGCACTCAGGATTTCAATGAGCAGAAGAATGACGGCGGTGACGATGTTGTTGACGCTAACTTCACTGAAGTTTAATATCATCAGATAATACGGGCAATGCAAGAGAATTTCTCTCTTGCATTGTTTTGATAAGGAGCATTACTTATGGCTGATAAACGGGATTATTACGAAGTCCTGGGCGTTGCAAAAACGGCGTCAGAGGACGAGATCAAAAAGGCATACCGACAGCTCGCCAAAAAGTACCACCCTGACTTGAATCCCGGCGATAAAACGGCCGAAGAAAAGTTCAAGGAGGTCAACGAGGCTTACGAGGTCCTCTCCGATCCTGACAAGAAGTCCAGATATGACCAGTTCGGTCATGCGGGCGTTGATCCGTCATACGGCGGCGGTGGATACGGCGGAGGCGGATTCTCAGGCGGCTTCGGCGATTTCGGCGACATCAACGATATATTCTCCAGCTTTTTCGGCGGATTCAGCGGCGCATCTACACGTTCGGCTAACCCCAATGCACCGAGAAAGGGTCAGGATATAGCAACAAATATAACCATCACATTCGACCAGGCGTGCAACGGCGCAAAGGTCGATATAAAGCTCAACAGAATGGAAAAATGCCCCGACTGCAACGGCACGGGTGCTGCAAACGGCTCAACTGCCGAGACATGCCCCGACTGTCACGGTTCGGGTGCTGTCAAGGTCACACAGAGAACTGCTTTCGGCATGATATCCTCGCAGAAGGTCTGCCCTAAGTGCGGCGGTAAAGGAAAGGTCATCACAAATCCGTGTCCCAAGTGCCACGGACAGGGCAGAAACAGCGTAGCAAAGACCGTTACGGTGGACGTTCCCGCAGGTATCGACGACGGACAGACACTGAACGTAAGAGGTCAGGGACATCACGGTCTGAACGGCGGACCCGCAGGCGACCTGAGAGTCGGCATAACCGTAAAGCCCGATCCTGTATTCGAGCGTGAGGGATTCGATGTTCATATCGACATACCCGTAAGCTTCACGCAGGCAGCTCTGGGCGATGAGATTGTAGTTCCCTGCATCGACGGCAAGGTCAAGTACACTATCCCCGAGGGCACACAGCCGGGCACTGTATTCAGGCTGAGAGGCAAGGGCATCAAGAAGCTCAACCGTCCTGACAGGGGCGATGAGTATGTTCATCTGACAGTCGAAGTGCCTAAGAACCTGAACAAGAAGCAGAAGGATCTGCTGAAGGAATTCGAAGCCTCGACCAACCCCGACAACTACAAAAAACGCCAGTCATTCTGGCAGAAGCTTAAGGACACCGACATCAAGGACATATTCAAATAACAAAAGCTGCATATCTCATTTTTGAGATATGCAGCTTTTTTGGTTGTTACGGGAAACTAAACTTTTCATCATACTAATTAAGAAGCTTTTCCCTGATAGCATTTGTATATATTGGTGCAGTGTTTTCATATATATTGAATAATTATGATCTTCCACAAGAATAAATCGGTTTATTGGTCAGTTATAGCATACAAAATCATCAAATTTCCAATGTCCGTCTTCATTCAAAAGATGATATTCATAGCTGCGGACTGTATCATTATCTGATAATATATAATCGCTCCCATCTTCCAAACTCCATTTTCCATCTGCAAAAACAACATTTTCCTCTGTCGAATCGCTGCCCTTGTATAAAGCTGTATATTTCATCTCTATACTGTCCGCACTCTTTTCAACTATCTCCGCATATCCTGCCGCATATGAATAATCAATTCCCCTGACAGGAGAAAATAACGTTACTTTGTCATAATCCGTCAGATCATTTTCAAGTATTTTTTTCGATGTAAGTACATCCTTAGCTTCGCCGTTCTTCTCGCCATATGAATAAACATAATATTCTGTCCCATCTTTTTCACGCATTCCATTGAAAATGCGCTCACATTCCCTGCGGGTAAAGCTGCTGCTATATTCGCCGATCCGTTCATCAAGTGTCTTATCCTCTTCATTTCCGTCAAGATAGAAAACACCGTCAATATTTATGTATTCTTCGGAAGATATCCCGTCAGCCGCAAGATACAGATCGTATGCTTTTTCAAAAATTTCCATTATTTCTTTTTCATTATTGCTGCATTCATCTGTCACATAATTTGAATTTATGATGTCATCATTGTTATCCGAATTCTGAATATTAGCTTCACGACAGCCCGTAAGAATTACAGCTGTCATAAGAGGAACAATTATATTAATTATTTTCATGTTTGATATTCTCCTTATATTCCGGTTTTGATTCTTAAATAAGATCAAACACTTTAATTTGCCGAAACAAGTCGTATAAATCGCCCTGACGGAGATCCATATTTATTTTTAATTGTACCAAGGTCAATTTCTCCGGAAAAAGCATCGTTTCCCGATCCAAACCCTGATCCTGATTTGTTATTAGAATCATTTTTCCCATTATACCACGGATCGACTCCAACCAAATCATCCAAAGATTTTATATTGTCAACATTAACACCGTCTTTCACACCCGTAACCGTTACCCAATGCGTTCCAAGATGAATAACTATTCCCTGTTCTCCTGATTTGATTGAGTCTGATATTTCATCCCAAATATCATTTGAGGTTTCCATCAATGCCGTATATTCATATCCATTTTTGTCCTTCCACAATCTGATTGGATTATCCAAATAACCATCATTTCCAATAGTTTCTACTTGATTCGGCTTCACCTGTTTTCCAATAGTTAAAGATACAAGGGTTGAATAAGCTGTTGTCATACATGCAGTCGAACCATCTGTATTTTCAAACCACCCTCCTGTTTGACAGTAATATGCACTGCTTTCATCTGACAAACAATTTTGGGTATTTAACGTTTTTCTCCTCTCCTTCTCCGCCTGATACCCCTCCAGAGCCTTCTGTGCGTAATAAGTCGCCGTTCCGCTTTTGGAATTCTTAATAGTATTTTTAAGATTATTGATAGTTTTGTCAAGCGATTCATCGCTCATATCCTTGTACTGACCTGCATATGACGATGAGTTTGAACGCGTGCTTATGCTTACCGTGTCTGTGTTTGATGCCTTTGCGGTGCTTTTGACTGCACCGGCACTGCTTTGTCCGGCATTTGCTGTACCCTGCGTTTTTTCGGCATTTTTCTGCTGAATAGCATCGGTTCTGTTCCTTATTTCCTGCACTCTTGATGTTGCCGTTGTTTTTGGCTGTGCTGCCTTTTGGGCAGCTGCCGCCGCAGCCTTTTCAGCATTTTTTTGCTGAATGGCATCGGTCCTGTTCCTTATTTCCTGTACTCTTGATGTTGCTCTTACTGTACTCATTTTTGTTTCCTCCTTGTGTAAAAATCCCATAATGTTTACATTTAACATTGTATTTATATTTTATCATACTATTCCAATAAAGTCAATGTTAGATTCGACAAAAATAATTCTATTTTTCGTACATTTATTACATAATATGATAACTAATGTAATTATTATTCATACCCCGACACAACCTTCAGCCTTCCGTTATCCCACGCAAGCTCCTGTTTGATATCTCCGCTGTTTATCTCAGCTGCCAAAGGACAATCACCCGTGTTTTCCCAATTCTCCGATCTTCCGAAAAGATACAGCCTGTTCACATCATCCGAAACACGAATGCAAAGATAATCACCATCAGTATCATACGGGACAAAATTCCCATCGGAAAACGTGAATACCTTCTCTGCTATTGCAACAGGATCATCGGAATATCCCGCACCAAGCTCGGCAATGACAACAAACGGCTGATCTCCGACCTTGGCATAATGCACGTTTTTGTGGCTTGCCGCACCATCATCAAAAAATGACACATTCTCCCCATCAGCATAACAAAGTGCATAATATAAGGCATTCTCCTGCGGTGTTTTTTCAAATTCAAGCCTTGTAAGCAGTTCGTCATTTCCGTCACCGTCAAAATCATCAAAGTTCATATCTGTAAGCAGTATATTTACAGGCAGTGTATTATCTGATATATTAAAAAAATTATTTCGCCGTTCAATAATTCCTTTTATCTCATCATCGCTGATACTGCATACCGAAGTTATCAGTTCCGACCGGCTATCGTTATATTCATTATTTTCATACGGCGAAACACTTATTTTAACTGCGCTTTTTTCTGTTTCAGCTGCGCTCATGCAGTCGGAAGATCGTTCTGCCATCTCTGTTTCAGAAACACTGCTCAATCCGGAGCAAGATGACAGCAATACAGCCATTATTACCAATAAGATTTTTTTCAAATCAATCACCTGCTGACGTAATTTTTTATTCGGATAAGTTTGTATTTCGCATCTGTCATTTCACACGATATTCCGCGGGATATCCCAAAAAAGTCATGTCACGGAAAACCGTGTCCGCCGCCGCTGACTTTATCTCATCGGAATCATTATCGGCATCGTTTATATCGATCTCTTCAAGCGGATAATCACCGATAAGCTCGGCATTTTCTGTTATTATCACACTCTCAGAATTGCCCTCGCAGTTCATTTTACAATCGGAGTACAGTCGCCAGCCATTATTGAATTCTCCGCCGTCATACCATGATCCTGACACTGCGCAAAGCGGCAGGTCAACGGATATTTCTCCGTTTTCATATGCAATGTCACAATATGCGGCATAAAAATCCTCGGAGGATACCCAGCTTTTTATCCTGACAATAAAATGCGTCCTGCCGTTTTTATCCTTATGATCCATAGGCAAATTGCTGAAATTGCCGTAAAAGCTTCCTATTTTTTCGGCTTTTTCGGAAATATCATATATCTCGGTGTACCCGTACTGACTTTCGGTATGTATGAAAAGCTCCTTGTTTCCATCGCCGTCAAGGTCAGACAGATAAAGCCTGAAACCCAGAGGATCGCTGTAATTTTCGCCGAATATCTCCAAGGCATCATTGACACGCTGCTCCGCTTCGGATATACTGCCGTCTGCATATTTATCCCAGGCTATTGTCCTGCACGGCTCATATCCGTTCAGCATTTCCGTGCGCTTCCCGGAATATTCCTCCTCGTCTTTGCAGCTTGGAGAATACAGGAACTCATCATCTTCCGTATAGACCGCCTCGATGATTTCCGACAGATCATCCGAAAATACCTGAACTGTCTCAGCGGTCAGACCGCCCGATGAACCGCCGCTTTTCCCGCAGATCATTATCTTTGACGAGCCTTTATTATCGGAATATACTTCCGTATTTATTTTCGGGATATCAAGCGGCATCATCACACGCTCATCAAGCAGTATATCCGCAGTTTTTCCGTCAAATATCACAAACTCAAACTGCGAATACAGTGCAAATCCGAATACCCTATCATCAATGCCGTCGCCGTTGAAGTCAAATGATGTTCCCTTGTATATCCCGCTGACATTAAAAGGCGCATATTCGCTGTTCAGCTCGGACTGTTTCATGCTTACAGCTTCGCCGATATCTGTCAATGATCCATAAGCAGGTGCGACATATTCAACATTGATATTATCATCAGAATACTTTTCATATTCACTCTGCGGATAATTCAGTGCGTCATATATCAGATCTCTGAGCTCATCATAATTATCACGAAGGCTGCATTCAAATGCCGAACGCTTCATTTCATCGCTCAGTTCGACCTTTATGCCGTCCCACATATTTTCAGCGGAAACGGGAACATATCTCCCGAAATATTCGCCGTACATATTCCTGACTTCTTCCTCGCTGTACGATGTTTCCGACAGATCAGCCGATGCGATACCGCCATTTATATCATCAGATGCGGCTGCTTCCAGCTTCGCTAGCTTATCACTGTCAGCATCATAAACCGCATTGACTATCATTTTTTCGGATCTGCATATTGCTTCAGCAGTATAGATTTTGTAATTCGCATGCTCGGTATATCCGCTGTATATTATTACATTTTCACCCGTTTCGCTGTCTGTACACTCTGTCAGAGTCATTTCATACGGCGGATCAAAAGCGTTTTTCCATATACTGTTTCCGCTGATATCGAAAATTTCAATATCCGCACGCATTGAATTCCGCCTGATAAGCTCAGGGATCCCATCGCTGTTCACATCAGCAAAGCCCAACGCAAAGCCTGCCGCCCCATATGCGCCGTTTTCCGTCATATCGCATATCATATCGGCATAAATATCCGCTGCCGACTCTTCACCGCTTTTCTCAGCAGCCGATATCTCCTGCTTTGGAGCGGTTGTTTCAAATTCGGTCTCATTGATATTACCCGCCGATCCGCAGCCGCTGAATGTCAGCAGCACGGCAGATGCCATATACAATACAGTTTTCTTCATTCCGTACACCTCTGTCTAAATCTCTCTGCAAAACCGCATACATCAAAGCTTTTACGGCGCAACCTGCTCCATCGGTATCAGCCTGCTTCTGCCGTCATCGTCCGATATTTCACCGACATACTCCGAATACTGCTCATACGGCATAGTCGTGGGGTCATAATAAAGATAAATATCCCCCGTCTGCACATCTGCCCAGAACGTCCTCTCCGCAGACAATGTATCACCGTTATCATAAACTGCGGCTATAACATAAAATGTTCTTCCAACAGCCTTCACCGTACTTTTATGCAAAAGCTCTTTGCCCTCGGGATACGCTTTCGTGAGCATTATCCTGTCAGATGCTTCGTCAAAGCTTATCGGGTTATCCTTTATTTCCGTGACCTGCTCGATATTATCGGGGAAAATAATACTGCTTTCATCAGCTTTGTTTCCCGATTCGGATAACGATGTCTCGGATACGGAAACAGTCTCCGTATCTTTAGCCTGTACGCAGCCGATAAGCATAACAGATGCAGCAATGATTGCCGCTGTTTTAAGCCTTTTCATCAGTAAACCCTCCATTTGTCTTTAGGATCCAATATTGTTCTTTCATGAGCTGACCCCTGCCCGCACGGTACGCACCAGCCATAGCCAGCAGCTTGCCGGAATCCATAGGCTTTGCGAGATGGTCGTTCATTCCCGCCTTTTTCGCCCGCTCGATATCCTCCTCATAGACATTCGCTGTCATTGCGATTATCGGGATATCCGCATCGCTGCGCTTCATCGCACGTATCCTTTCAGCCGCCTCATAGCCGTTTATCCCCGGCATTCTTATATCCATAAGGATAAGGTCTATGCTGCCCTCCGCACTTTCCGAAAACAGCCTGAGTGCCGTTTCGCCGTCCTCCGCACATATGACCTCCGCACCCTCATGCTCAAGGATATAGGTGACGATATCCATATTCAGCTTTACGTCCTCGGCGACTAGAATGTGCATTCCCCTTATGTCGGCTCTTGTCTTTTCGGACTCAGCCTTTGCATACGGCTCCTTTTCGGAGATGACAAGCGGTATAGTCACGGTAAATCTGCTGCCCTCGCCCGCCTTGCTTTCGGCGCATATCGTTCCGCCCATAACATCTGTCAGCGATTTTGCGATGGACATTCCAAGACCTGTTCCCCTGAAGCTTTCATCTGCGGAGGGCTCATTTCTTTCCCTTGTGAACGGCTCGAATATATGCACAAGATATTCCTCGGACATTCCCCGTCCGCTGTCGGAGATAACGAACTCTATCACCGCATTTTTCCCGTCCGAGGACAGCTCATGCGCTATAAAGCAGATAACTCCGCCGATATCCGTGTATCTGACCGCATTGTTCAGTATATTCAGCAGCACCTGACGGATATACAGCGGACTTCCCGTCAGCATACGGTGCGGGATATCCGAGAAAAACGTATTTAACCGCAGATTTTTTTCGCTGACCTGCGTTTCGAGCATGGAAACACATTCATCGAGCAGCACACGAAGGTCGAACGTTTCGTGTGCGGGTCTGAGAGCGCCGTTCTGCGCCTTGCTCATGTCGAGGACATCGTTTATCAGCGAGAGAAGATAGACCGATGCGCTGCGCATTTTTTCGACGCATTCAATAAGCTTCGCATTGTCGTTCCTGTTCATGTCGGCAATGTCAAGAAGCCCGATTATCCCGTTGATAGGCGTTCTTATGTCATGCGAGATGTGCGAAAGAAACTCAGATTTCACCTTGTTTGCCTTTTCGGTCTCCTCCGCCGCCTTTTTCAGTTTTTCGTTTGTGTCATGCTCGATGCTGTTCTTTTTTTCTCTCCATGAAATAAGCATGAGCGTCAGGATAAATGTCATCGCCGCAAATATAAGCATTCCGCCGAAGATAACGGAAACTCTGATAAGCTCATCGGAAACGCCCGATATATTTTCGCTGACATATTCCTCGGGGATCACCGAAAGGATCCTCCATTTCTCTCCTATGGGCGCATATCCGACAAAATAATTTTCGCCGTTCAGCTCTATTTCCACCGTTTCCGATCCGCCCGATGAAAAATTGTCTGCAAATTTCTCAAAGCTGTCGCCGTAAAGGAAATCCGTCTTGGAAAGTGCCTTTATAACATTATTTTCGCCGAAAATATCCGAGTCGAAATCACTTTTGGCATAGCTTCCTTTGTTGTAATAGAACCTGTTCCCGCCATGATCGAGAAGCACGCTGCTGTTTTTGCCCTGATATGAGCCGTAGCTGATAATGTCGCGGATATCCGCTTTTTCACGCAGCGATGCTACATATGCTATTCTTATATTTCCGAAATCTATCGTATTCGGGAGCTTGTGAACGAACATCATGTATTCCTCGGGACGGTCATCGGGCGAAAATGAGATCACCTGCTGTTCGCTGTCCGCCATGAACGGCACATTCACCTTCATTTGGGCGCATTCGCCGCCGAAGCCGTAGACAAATCCGTCCGGGTCGATGAAAACATACTCCGAGCTTGTGCTGACGAACATCTGCCTTATCTCGCTGACGGCATCGCAGACGGTCATTTTGCTGTCCATGTAATGATGCCCGATGTACCAGGCTATGCCGTTCAGCCTCTGCCACTGATTTTTTATGATGATCTCTGATTTTTCGGCTATCTGCGATATTGATCTGCTTATGTAGTAGCAGCGTTCCCTATGTATCTCATCTTCCATTTTGCTGAAGAAGCGTCCGCTGACAAGCAGCACTGTGAGAGTGACTGTTACCATCAGTATCACGCCCAACATCCTGCGTTTCACAAGCCGTACCCCTTTCTTCCATAATTTTGAATTTACAGATATTATACAATATATTCTATAAAAAGTCAACAATATTCTGCAACAAAAAGCACGCTGTCCCGAAATAATCGGAACAGCGTGCTTTATTCAAGTGATAATCAAATGTTTGTTTGGAAATTATCGGTTACTGACGGGAAACTCATCAGTTGTTAATGAGTGAACTCATTAGTTATTAATGAGTTTATCTTCATCGCTCCAGCTGTAAAGCTTACGGATCTCAGCACCGACAGTCTCGGAGGGATGCTCAGCGTGGAGCTTTCTCATAGCCTTGAAGTGAACCTGAGAACCTGCATCGGACATATCGAGGAGGAATTCCTTAGCGAATGTACCGTCCTGAATATCGGAAAGAACCTTCTTCATAGCCTTCTTTGTTTCCTCTGTAACGATCTTGGGGCCTGTTACATAGTCGCCGTACTCAGCAGTGTTGGAGATAGAGTATCTCATGCCTGCGAAGCCGCTCTGGTAGATAAGGTCAACGATCAGCTTCATCTCGTGGATGCACTCGAAGTAAGCGTTTCTGGGGTCATAGCCTGCCTCGCAGAGAGTCTCAAAGCCTGCCTGCATCAGTGCGCATACACCGCCGCAGAGAACAGCCTGCTCACCGAAGAGGTCTGTCTCAGTCTCAGTTCTGAATGTTGTTTCGAGAACGCCTGCTCTTGCGCCGCCGATACCTGCTGCGTATGCAAGACCGATCTCCTGAGCATCGCCGGTAGCGTCCTGCTCAACAGCGATCAGACAGGGAACGCCCTTGCCAACCTGATATTCACTTCTTACAGTGTGTCCGGGTCCCTTAGGAGCGATCATGATAACATTGACATTCTTCGGGGGAACGATGCAGCCGAAGTGGATATTGAAGCCGTGAGCGAAAGCAAGTGTCTTGCCCTCTGTCAGGTAAGGAGCGATCTCCTTCTTATAAACAGCAGCCTGCTTCTCATCGGGGATAAGGATCATGATGATGTCGCCAGCCTTAGCAGCATCGGAAACGCTCATTACCTTAAGACCTGCAGCCTCAGCCTTAGCCTTGCTCTTTGATCCCTCGTACAGACCGATAACAACGTCAACGCCGCTGTCCTTGAGGTTCAGTGCATGAGCATGACCCTGAGAACCGTAGCCGATAATTGCAACAGTCTTGCCGTTCAGTCTGTTAAGATCGCAGTCCTGCTGATAGAAAATCTTGTTCATTTTGTATTCCTCCAATAAAATTTTATTTTAGAGATTTATGTAAGAAACCGTCTATCACTTTTTAACAGCGATAGTATCGGCACCTTTCTGGATAGCGATAACGCCCGTGCGGACGATCTCCTTGATGCCGTAGGGGCGGATAAGCTCCTCAAAGCGTGCAAGGTGTGCGGTAGTGTCGGATATCTCGATAGTCATGGTAGATGCGGAGATATCAATGATCTTTGCGCCCATTATCTCAACGATAGTGAGTATCTCGCTTCTCTGAGCGGGAGTTGCGCTGATCTTGATGAGCTGAAGCTCTCTGGAGAGCAGTTCATCGGGAGCAAGGCAGCGCACCTTGATTGTGTCTATAAGCTTGTTGAGCTGCTTTTCGAGCTGCTCTACCATATAATCGTCGCCGTCGGCAACGATGGTTATTCTTGAAATAGCAGGATCCTGAGTTTCGCCTACTGCGAGGCTGTCGATATTGAAGCCTCTTCTGGAAAAGAGTCCCGAAACTCTGGAAAGAACGCCTGCATGGTTTTCAACGAGAATGGAGATCGTATGCTTCAAGGGATTTTCCTCCTAACAAATTACAGTGTGGATTCTGTTTCATTGACGATAACTTCGAGCAGATAAGGTCCTTCCGAGCCGATGAAGCGTTCTATCGCAGCATCTGCCTCCGAATCGTCACTGACTCTCTCTGCGGGTATTCCGTATGCCTTGGCAAGAGCAACGAAATCAGGATCTCCCGCAAGGCTGACAGCTGTTCTGTTGCCCTTATAGCCGCGGTCCTGAAGCTCTCTTACCATTCCGAGATATTCGTTTCTCATAAGAACGATCTTTACGGGGACATTATACTGGCAGATGGTAGCAAGCTCCATCATCTGCATCTGGAACGAACCGTCTCCGCAGATCTCAATGACCTCAGCCGACGGATCTGCGAGCTTTGCGCCTATTGCACAGGGCAGTGAATAGCCCATAGTGCCCATGCCGCCGCTTGTCAGGAAGCGTCCGCTCTTTATCCTGAAGCTGTTGCACGCCCAGATCTGGTTCTGTCCGACATCGGCAACAGCCACGGTATTGTCGGGAGCAGCCTCGGAAAGCTTTCTGAGGAATGCTTTCGGGTCGGTGAACTTCTCCTCTCTCGGTGAAACGGGGACCTTGCTCCTGTAATCGCGGAGATGTTCGAGCCACGGCTCCGTATCAAGCCTTGTCATCAGCTCATTGAGCTGTGCAAGGATACATTTGCAGTCGCCTACGAGGGGGATATCGGCATGGATATTCTTGCCTATCTCGGCGGGATCTATATCAATATGTATGATCTTAGTGTTTTCCTCGAGCCAGCTCGGTGATTTTACCGCTCTGTCGCCCACTCTTGCGCCTATGAGTATCATCAGGTCGCAGTCGCCGACGGCATGGTTTGCGGTCTTGACGCCGTGCATTCCGATCATGCCGAAATAAAGCGGGTGATCTGTCGGGAATACGGAAAGTCCCATCATCGTCGAAACGACGGGGATATTTGTTGTTTCGGCAAACTGCCTTATCTCCTGCTCCGCACCCGAGAGGAATATTCCGCCGCCTGCGCAGATAAGGGGCTTCTTAGCCTCGGAGATAGCCTCTGCGACTCTCTTTATCTGGAGTGCATTTCCCTTTGCGGAGGGCTTGTACGAACGCAGCGACACCGTTTCGGGATATTCAAAATCTATCATCGTCTGCTGGACATCAACGGGGATATCTATCAGCACAGGTCCGGGGCGGCCCGTTCCTGCGATGTGGAAGGCTTCCTTGAAGATCCTCGGGATATCCTGAGCATTCTTCACAAGGTAGCTGTATTTAACGAATGGCTCTGCCGCACCTGTTATATCGGCTTCCTGGAAAACATCGCAGCCTATCTGATCGGAGGAGACCTGTCCTGTGATGCAGATAACGGGGACGCTGTCCATATATGCGGTAGCGATAGCGGTCAGAAGGTTTGTTGCGCCCGGTCCTGATGTTGCGATGCAGACGGCAGGCTTGCCTGTGATCCTTGCGTATCCGCTTGCGGCGTGACCGCCGTTAGCCTCGTGCCTTACAAGGATATGCTTTATATCTGAATGTGAAAGCTCGTCATAAAAGGGGCAGATCGCAGCTCCGGGATAGCCGAAGACGACCTTTATACCCTCATTTTCAAGACATTTCACCATTGCCTCTGCGGCTTTTATCAATCCCATCACTCCTGCTCATAAAAAATTCAATACGGAAGCATGCATATGCATACAATTCCGTTTCTTTTAATTATATTACAAAATCGCCTTTTCGTCAATAGGTTTTGAAATAAAATAAATTCATACTAACTATACATAAGGGTTATGACAGCGGGATATTTTGCATAACGGGCATATTGGTGCAAGTATCATATAAAATTCAAATGGATAATATATGTACAAAAAGTAAAATATAGCAGCCTGTTATCCTCATTTATTGAAAAATCGACAGAAATGTGCTACAATATAGGTATCTTTATAATTTATTCTCGGGAGTGGGTAACAATGAAATCATTAAGTGCAAAGATCACACTGCTGATCGTTGTTGCTGTTTTCGCAGCAACAGGCATACTCGGTTCGGTTTCGATCTTCAGCAGCTATACGGCAACGATGAAAACAGCTGATGAAAACATCACGGAAATGGCAAAGCTTGCATCACAGAGTGCATATCATGAGCTTACAACATACAGAAACGTTGCCATTGAAGCCGGCACAAACACCATTCTGACATCAAAAGACTCATCGGGCGAGCGCAAGCAGATCTATCTCGATATGACTGCAAAGCTCTTCGGCTACCAAAGAGGAAATCTGATAGATTCCGACGGAAACGGTCTTGACGGCAATAATTACAGCGACAGAGTGTATTTCCAGGAGGCAATGAAGGGCAACGCCTGCACAAGCGAGCCGCTTATTTCCAAGATCACGGGAAAGACCACTATAATCGTTGCCGCTCCGCTCTGGCAGAACGGTCAGTCAGGCGGAACACCGATAGGCTGCGTTTATTTTGTCCCCGATGGGGAATTTCTGAACAATGTTGTCCGCGGACTCAGCATAAGCAAGAACAGCGCTGCATACATAATCGACAGTGAAGGCAACACCATTGCCCATATCGACAGTGAAATGGTATTCGAAAACGACAATGTTACCATAAAGGCGCAGACAGACAAGAATTACGAAGAGCTTGCGGCTGTCCACGCAAAGATGCGTGCGGGCGAAGAAGGCTTCAGCATATACCACATAGACGGACAGAAAAAGCTTGCCGGATATGCACCGATCGAGGGAACAAACGGCTGGTCGATCTGCGTTTATGCCCCTGAATCCGACTTTACGGCAAATGTAATATCGGGCATCATCATTTCGGTAGTCGTACTTGCTGCCGCTCTTCTTATTTCAATAATAACAGCTGTCATCGTAGGCAGGCGCATAGGCGGAGATGTAAGGAAGTGTTCTGACCGTATGGCTCAGCTCTCCGAGGGTGATCTTACAAGTCCCGTTCCGCAGATGAAGAGAAGAGATGAGGTCGGAATCCTCTGCGAAAAGTCCACTGTTACGGTCAATGCCATTAATGCTATGATAAAGGATATCGACAGGATCCTCAGCGAGATGGCAAACGGAAACTTCGATGTTCATGCCGATAATGAGGCTATTTACAAGGGCGATTTCCATTCGCTTATCGAATCCCTTAAAAAGATAAATCACAAGCTGAACGGCACGCTCTCCCGGATAAATGTTGCTGCCGATCAGGTATCCGCAGGCGCAGATCAGGTATCCGCAGGCGCACAGGCACTTTCTCAGGGTGCTACCGAACAGGCTTCCTCCATTCAGCAGCTTGATGCTACTATCCGCACCGTTGCTGACAAGATCGTAAGCAACTCCGATGACTGCCGCAAGGGTAAGGACGTTGTTGACGAAACTATCTCCTATATCTCAGATGCAGCCGACGAAATGAACAAGCTCACAGACGCTATGGGCGACATTGACGAGGCATCGCGCGAGATAAACAGGATCATCGGAACTATCGAAGATATCGCATTCCAGACAAATATTCTTGCGCTGAACGCAGCAGTTGAGGCTGCAAGAGCGGGCGCAGCAGGAAAGGGCTTTGCAGTTGTTGCGGACGAGGTAAGAAACCTTGCGTCCAAGTCTGCTGAGGCAGCACACAGCACCACACAGCTTATCGAGAAGGCTGTTGCGGCGGTAGAAAACGGAAATGCCATCACGGCACAGACAGCAGCCGCAGTCGAGAATGTCGAAACAAGGGCGAAGAAGGTCAGCGAGATCGTTGCACACATTGCCGATGCATCGGAAGAGCAGAAAGACATGGTCGAGCAGATCAAGGTCGGAATGGATCAGATCTCGGGCGTTGTTCAGACAAACTCCGCAACCGCAGAGGAAAGTGCGGCAGCATCCGAAGAGCTTTCCGGACAGTCCAATATGCTCAAGGAGCTTATTGGTTCGTTCACGCTCAGAAGTGACATTACCGATGACGATGATGACAATGCCGCTTCGGAAGATGAAAAAAGCGAAGATATCGAAAACGGCGCTGATATGAATGACATCAGCGAGATAAATCTTGACGACTGATATTCAGGCTGAAAATACAAACCCGCAGAACGGATGCAACTGCAAAGCAGCTTCCGTTCTGCGGGTTTTTGTTATGTTTGTTTGCCGGCGAACATTCACAAAAAAGGAGAACCGCAATGCAGTTCTCCCGTTAAGCTTTAATTGGACATATTGAATTTTGAGCCGCCGTCTACGTCTATCGAGGTCGTTTTGAAATAATCTATCACCTGCTTGGAACGGTTGGACCTTACCATCTCCGCCGCAAGCTCGTTCTGCATTTCCTTGATGTGCTTGTAGATCTTCCTGTCGGCTTCGTTTATCTGCTTTTTGACCTCTTTGTAGCGCATAAGCTTCTCCTGAAGCTCCAGCAGCTCGCCGCTCAGCTCGCCTACCTCACGGAACGACAGCATATTATTCAGCACATCACGCTTTTCGACCGACTGGCTGTTTACATATGCCTTGATCTCTGCGGATATCCCGTCGATCTGCGTGATAAGCTCCTGCCGCCTGTCAAGCATCTCATTGACACCGTCTATATCCTCATATATCATCTTGTTCGATATCTCACGGTAACGCTCCGCCTGCTCGATCTTTTTGTCCATAAGACTGAGAATATCGTCATTCATGCATATCCCCCCGTTCGGTCAGTAGCCTTTTTTGCCTATCTCCTTATATGCATCGCCAAGCTCCGTGAAAAACGGTATGAGCGACTCTATAAGTTCCTTGTCCTTCTTGATATTTGCCTCCACAAGCGACCGTCTGAGATAATCATACAGCTTTGAAAGGCTGTCGGATATCTCATACTTGACCTTGAGGTTGCTGTCCAGCATATCGACGATCTCCTCTACCCTCGTCAGCGATTTATTCGCCGCCGCATAGTCCTTTTCATCGACATATATAGCCGCCTTCTGCAGCTCAGTGACAGCCTTGTCATACAGAGCGATAAGAAGCTGCGCAGGAGTCATTGTGTTGACGCTCTGCTGCATGTACTTCTGATAGGGATTCTGCATCTGAACACCGCCTTGAAATTATCCGAGCAGCGGGACTTCCCATCCGCCGCACGGTTTATGCTTATTTTTTATCAGTATGATGATGTGTCGAACAGGCTTGACTGGGACTGCCACTGCGCCATAGCCTTTTCAAGTGCTGTGAACTTGCTCCAGTAGCGGCTCTGCTCATTTTCATACTTGGTCTGGAGCTTTGAGATAAGCTCGTTATATGTCTTGATCTGCTGGGAGATCTCGTTTGTTCCCTGAGATGCAGTGTTTTCGATACCTGCAACATTTGTCAGAGATCCGTATGAGCCTCTTGTTGTGGATATTGCGCTGTCAACAGCCTTATTGAGCTTTGCAGCTATGCCGTTATCCTTGTTTGTGAACAGCTCCTGCACCTGATCCGCATGCTCATCGAATGCCTTCTTGAAAGCTGTTTCATCTCTGATGATGATCTTTCCGCTCTGTGAGGAATCCTCGAACTCGATACCCATATTGAACAGGCAGAAGTTCTGCGATGTGAATGCGTTGGTAACTGCGCTTGAGAGCTTTGTAACGAAAGCATTGATCTTAGTATCGTTATAGAGAAGACCCTGCTTAGCCTTTTCCTCCCAGTTTTCGATCTGCTTGTCGGTCATTTCATCTTCCTGCTCCTCTGTCAGAGGCTCATAATATGCGCCTTTTGACTTAGGACGGGATGTTGTTGTTTCGGTCGTAAGCTCATCTATCAGCTTGTTGTAGTCGGTGATGAACTTCTTTACGGCTTCCATAGCCTTTGTGGAATCTCTCGAAGTTGTAACGCTGATAGCCTCGCCTGCATTCACCTTGTTTACAGCGTCCTCTGTAAGAGCGCCGATGTCGATGGTAGTGCCGTCAACAGTGAT
>USNJ01000004.1 GCA_900556055.1 uncultured Ruminococcus sp. | reverse complement strand
TGTTCTGAAGCTGCATGTCGCTCATAAATGGAACGTAATGTCACATAAAACACATCAGCATGTCCGCCTTGTCACGCACTGCGAACTGCTGTCAAAATCCGAATATTTGTTGGGATAGAGGTACATAGCCTTGTCGTCCGTTATGCTGACATCGAAATCAGCCGAAACTACCTCCGCATAGCTTTTTCCTGCGACTTTTTCATATATCTTCACCGAATAGCTTCCGCTCTGCATCAGCGGGAAAAACTCGCCCTTCTCCCCGACTGTTATGTCATGGTCATACTGCACGTCACCGCAGTTTACACGCAGCTTCGCAGCACCGCCGCTGCCGGAATATCCCGCATATATATATCCGCAGGCTGCGTTGCTGTAATCGATCTCCGCATTGTCGGACATCTCACACTTTGTCCCCGGCGCAGAAGGCAGCGTTATCTGCGGGATAACAACAGGTGCTTTCGGGCTTTCAGCGACCGTCTCCGAATAATATGACGATGCCGCAGAATACACAGATGCCTCCGTGACCGATCCAAGCAGAGATGTGACAGTTTCGGCTGTCACAGGCTCTGTCTCCGATGACGCTTCCGTTTCACTTTCCGTCTCGGGAACAGTCTCCGTTTCAGTATCAGATGTTTCCGAAGCTTCTTCCGTTTCAGATACGGAAGATATCTCTGTTGTTTCAGACGGTATTTCCGTTATATCCGTCAGATTTTCTGATGCTTCGGCATATGTCCGGATCTCGGCAGATGCTGTTTCCGATACATCGGGATATTCATTTTCCGATGCACATGATGCCATAAGCAAACAAAAAGGGAGCATGAAACACACAAAATTCTTTCTGTGCATTCCAACACTCCCTTTCATTTACATCATATTATGGCCCTGACAGGTTCAGCATCATGCTGAGGGCTTCTGGTTACGATATTTATTGCCTTTACGCAGGCGATATCAATATCGACCGACTTCTGATAGGATGTATTTTCCGCAAGCTTGATAAGCTCGCCCTTCTGGGTATTGACATACTGCGGTTTGAGATAATTGAGTGCGATCGCCATCATGTCAAGAAAGCACTTCTCGCATTTGCAGCAGTCAACAGTTGCAAGTATCTCTCGGAGACGTTTATCAACGATCTGTTCAGTGACATTTACAAGAGCCATTAAGATTTCCCCTCTCAGAATTCAGCGATGTCGCGTGCAATGACTTCCATGCACATTCTGCCGTTGTGATACGGACACTTCCAGGGATTTACCATATCAACAGTCTGCATCGGAGTACCGTCCTCTGCGACCTCGCCCCACCATTCACCGCATCTATTGTCGATCTGCTTTTCCTTGATCCAGTTCCAGATAGTCTTTGCGGATTCAAGGAATGCCTTGTTGCCGCTGTGAGCATATGCATTCAAAAATCCTACAACACCCTCTGCCTGTACCCACCATACACGCTTTGTATCTATCTTGTCATTCTCGCGCTCGTTGTTGAGTGCGCCGTTTTTCAGAGCGATATTCATTATATTTTCCGAGATAAGGAGATTTTTCTCCTTCCACTCCTCAGCAAGCTCGGAATCTCCGAGAACCTCGCATGCACGGTCGATCAGCCATGTAGCCTCGATATCGTGTCCGTAGGAATGGATATCACCGATAACGTTCAGATCAACATCGAAGAATACCTTCAGGCAATGGTTTTTGCCGTCGTAGATCTTATCCTTTGCAAGTCTCAGCAGGAAATCAAGTCTGTCGGCAACTTTTGTATCTCCGCTTGCCTTCAGCAGCACGGTATATGCCTCTATAAGATGAAGAACGGTGTTCATGGTCTTGTCAGCCATCAGACCGTTTTCGGAAAGGGCATCATTTTCGATAAGCTTCCAGTTTTTGTCGAAGGCTTCCATATAAGCGATGCTGTCTGTGCACTTCTCCTCAACTGTATCGAACAGAGTGAAAGCAAGCTTCAGAGCTTCCTTATCCTTGCTTGCAAGATAATACTCGGAAAGCGCATAGATAGCAAAAGCCTGATTATAGGTGTGCTTCATCGAATCGGAAACGCTTCCGTCATACTTCATCAGCCAGTAAACGCCGCCGTTTTCACGGTCAACGCACTTGTCTCTGAGAAATTCATATGCGTGGCGGGCGTTGTCAAGGTTCTTTTCGCCGCCTACAGTGCGGTAAACGGAGGAGTAGAACCAGAGTATTCTTGAATTGAGGATAACGCCCTTGTCAGCCTTTTTATCGACATTGAGATCATTGTCCATAAAGCCGTAAAATCCGCCGAATTCATTATCCCTCATTTTATTCCAGAAGGGTATGATATGTTCGGTAAGCTCCGATCTGCATTCATCTGTAAACATCGAAAACACCCCTTTTATCAATCTTTGAACCTGTTCATGACAAGTCCCGTTATAAGCTTGGGATAGAAATATGTGGATTTCTGCGGCATTTTTTCGCCTGCAAGAGCCACATCTCTTATCTCACGCACCTTTGTGGGATTGAGGATAAATGCGCAGTCCGCCTTGCCGTCATCAACAGCCGCAAGAGCCTCCGCAAAGCTTCTTGTATATGTAAGATTTTTCTGATTTGCCATGTTTTCCTTGTCGATGCCCATTATTCTTTCGAGGATAAGGGTATGCAGCACGGAAACGTCCAGACCGCAGTATGCATCGGATTTTTCGGGCAGAAGCTTCTTTACAGCCTCCGTATCCTTCAGCTTCATCACTGTAAAATGGCCGTTCGCATACATTGCAAATGCCTTGCTTCCCTCGTCATAGCAGGCACTCAGCATTCCCTCCATCTCGGAAGATGAGGTAACGATCTTTGTTTCAAAGTAATCGCTTGCACCGCAGGTAACGTTCTGCTCATCGAAATCAGGCAGATCTCTTACTATCCTGTGTGTCGGGAACACAACAAGTCCGCTGTTTTCCATATTGACGAGCATCATCGGGATATATCCGCTGAGATCGCCTGGAACAGCATCGCCGTTCGAGCAGAGATGCTTATGATAATTGAGTGCTGTCTCATAGCGGTGATGTCCGTCAGCGATATAAAGCTTCTTGTCGGCAAATTTCTTTGAAACAGCCTCAATAACGCTCTCATCGGATACGCACCACATCTTGTGTACAGTGCCGTCATTATCTGTCACGCTCATATCGGGTTCGCCCTTGGAAACGCTGTCGATAAGGTCATATACAGAACCGTCCTCGTCCATGTATAGCGAATAGATCTGGCTGAAATTAGCGTTTGTCTCGCTCATAAGATTAAATCTGTCAGCCTTTGCCTTTGAAAGAGTTTCCTCATGCGGCAGGATAACGCCGTCGGAAAATTCCTGAAGCTTTACCAGGGAAACAAATCCCTTGACGGAATTCACCTTTCCCTGAGCCGTGAACACCATCTCGTAAACATAGATAGAGTCCTTTTCGTCCTTTTCGAGAATACCGCTGACAAGCCAGTCATTCAGTGTGATCCCTGCCTGACGGTACTTGTTCTCGCCTGCGGGCAGTTCGAGCCTGATTATATTATAAGGATTTTCTTCGATGAATTTTTCACGCTGTTCCTCCGAGATGATATCATAAGGAGGGCATACGAGAGTTCCGAGGCTGCCGCTCTTTGCAGTATTGTACCTGAGTCCCTTAAAGCCTTTTACCGTTGCCATAATATTTCTTCCTTTCGGGAAAATTATCGGATTATTTGAGATCTCTGCCGCAGCAGTTCTTGTACTTCTTGCCGCTTCCGCAGGGGCATGGATCGTTTCTGCCGATCTTCTTGACACGTCTTTCGCTTGAATAGCTGCCGTCAGAACCCGGATCGTCAGGCTTTGCTACCTGCTCTCTCTTGGGTGCTTCATTCTGCTTTATCTGGATAGTGAACAGCAGTCTGACAGTATCCTCGCGGATAGATTCGATCATAGCATCGAACATCTCGAAGCCTTCATAACGATACTCAACAACAGGGTTCTTCTGACCGTATGCTCTGAGTCCGATACCCTTCTTCAGCTCTTCCATGTCGTCGATATGGTTCATCCACTTTGTATCAACGATCTTCAGCAGAACAACTCTTTCAAGCTCTCTGAGGACATCGCTGCCGATATTCTTTTCCTTCTGCTCATAGTAATCAAGTGCTCTGGTGGTGAGCATATTGACGATATCTTCCTTCTTGAGCTCACTCAGCTCCTGGGTCGTATACTTGAAGTCATTGGGCAGAGTGAAAAGTCCCATAAAGTGGTCACGCAGACCTGCAAGGTTCCAGTCGTCCTGAACGCTGCCGTCAAGGATATAAGCGTCCACGCTCTCCTGAATGAGATCCTTTATCATCTTTATGATATACTCGTGGATATCCTCGCCGTCAAGCACCTTAGCTCTCTGACCGTAGATGATCTCACGCTGCTTGGACATAACGTCGTCGTAATTGAGGACATTCTTTCTGATGCCGAAGTTTCTTCCCTCGACCTTCTTCTGTGAGGATTCGATGACCTTTGTCAGCATCTTGCTTTCGATAGGCATATTCTCGTCAACGTTCAGGGAATCCATCATAGTGGTGATCCTGTCACCGCCGAAGAGTCGCATAAGATCGTCCTCAAGTGACAGGAAGAAGCGGCTCTCGCCCTCATCTCCCTGACGGCCGGCACGTCCTCTCAGCTGGTTGTCGATACGTCTGGACTCATGTCTTTCAGTACCGAGGATAAACAGACCGCCTGCCGCACGCACCTCGTCAGCCTTTTCCTTTATCTCATCGCTGTGCTTCCTGTACAGCTCTCTGTAATGCTCTCTTGCCGCAATGATCTCGGGATCATCTGTTTCAGCGTAGCTTATAGCCTCGTTGATAAGATCCTCGTCCATGCCTTCCTTGCGCATATCAGCCTTAGCCATGAACTCAGCGTTACCGCCGAGGAGGATATCCGTTCCTCGTCCTGCCATGTTCGTTGCGATCGTAACGGCACCGAACTTACCTGCCTGTGCAACGATCTCAGCTTCCTTTGCATGCTGCTTTGCGTTGAGCACCTCATGCTTGATGCCCTTCTTTTTCAGCATTGATGACAGCAGCTCCGACTTTTCGATGGAGATAGTGCCGACAAGAACAGGCTGTCCCTTTGCGTGGCACTCAATGATCTGCTCGATAGCAGCATTATATTTTCCCTTTTCCGTCTTGTAAACGACATCGGGGTGATCTATTCTCTTTACAGGCTTGTTGGTAGGTATCTCGATAACATCGAGCTTGTAGATCTCCCTGAACTCGTCCTCCTCGGTCATGGCAGTACCTGTCATACCGGAAAGCTTTGTGTACAGACGGAAATAGTTCTGGAATGTTACGGTAGCAAGAGTCTTGGACTCGTTTGCGATCTTAACGCCTTCCTTAGCCTCGATAGCCTGATGCAGACCGTCATTGAAACGTCTGCCTATCATAAGACGGCCGGTGAACTCATCGACGATGATTACCTCGCCCTCTTCATTTACAACATAGTCGATATCTGCCTTCATAACACCGTTAGCCTTCAGAGCCTGGTTGATATGATGGAGCAGAGTCATGTTTTCGGAATCCATAAGGTTTACAACATTGAAGTGCTTCTCAGCCTTGCGGACACCGTTTCTTGTGATAGTAGCTGTCTTAGCCTTTTCATCTACGATATAATCGTAATCCTCAGCTACTTCCTCCTGATCCTCCTTATCGTCCATCTCAACGACATAGAAAGGCTTCAGGGTCTTTACGAATTTATCTACAACTGTATAAAGCTCAGTGGATTTATCGCCCTGACCTGAAATGATAAGCGGAGTTCTTGCTTCATCTATAAGGATAGAATCGACCTCATCGACGATAGCGAAGTGATGACCTCTCTGCACCATATCCTTCTTATATATAACCATGTTGTCACGCAGGTAATCGAAGCCGAACTCATTGTTCGTACCGTATGTGATATCGCAGTTATATGCGGCACGTCTTTCATCATTCGTAAGACCGTGCAGGATACAGCCGATGGACTGACCGAGGTAGCGGAATACCTTGCCCATTTCCTCAGACTGTGATTTAGCCAGATAGTCGTTTACCGTTACAACGTGAACGCCCTTGCCTTCAAGAGAATTCATATAGGCTGCACAGCACGCAACGAGAGTTTTACCTTCACCTGTTCTCATCTCAGCGATACGTCCCTGATGAAGAACGATAGCACCGATTATCTGTACAGGGAAAGGCTTTTTGCCGAGAACACGGTAAGCCGCCTCACGGACTGTAGCAAGCGCATTGGGAAGGATATCGTCAAGAGTCTCGCCGTTTGCGAGCCTGTCCTTCATTATCTGAGTCTGCGCCTTGAGAGTTTCCTCAGACATAGCCTGATATTCATCGTCAAGAGCAAGAACCTTATTTTTAATTGGTTCGATTTTTGAAAGCTCACGCTTACTGTAAGAGCCGAACAATCCATCAAAAAGTCCCATTAATCAAATCCACCTTATAAAAAATTAATATGAAAAACCGCCGAGCGGAATCAACATCTACATACTTCATTATTATAACGCTTTTCGCACTGAATGTCAAATATTTTTTTCACAAAAAATCCGAAAATATGCGCATAAAAAGCCTTAAACCGCAGATAATAATGCAAATCATGCAAAAAGGAGCGTATTACACATGGAATTTTCATCAAGTATCACAAAAGAGAACCTTATGCGGGCTTTTGCCGGAGAATCTCAGGCAAGAAACCGCTACACATTTGCCGCCGATGCCGCAAAGCAGCAGAAATACGAGTTCATCAGCCGTGTTTTCAAGCTGACTGCCGCACAGGAAAAAGCCCATGCCGAGATATTCTACAATTTTCTGAAGCAGCTGAACGGCGAAAACATCACTGTTGACGGCGCATATCCCGTAGATAATTACGACGATATAACCAAGCTGCTCCTGTCCGCACAGCATAATGAATACGAGGAATCGGAAACAGTCTATCCCGCATTCGCAAAGACTGCCTCTGAAGAAGGCTTCACGCAGATAGCCGCCGCATTCGGGAATATCGCAAAAATAGAAAAAGTCCACGGCGACCGCTTCGGCACTTTTGCATCACTTATCGCAAACGGTCTGCTCTATAAGTCCGACTGCGCCCCCTCAGCCGATACCGAGTGGCTCTGCCTCAACTGCGGACATATCCACAAGGGACCGTCCGCACCCGCAAACTGCCCCGTCTGCCACGCCGACCGAGGATTTTTCGTCCCCTTCAAATACTACGATTTCAAAGAAAAAGGCTATGCAAACTGAGTGATCCCCCGTTCAGGCGCTTCGGCAGATGTCGGAGTGCCTATTTTTCGCCTATGGGATAAAGTGCAAGCTGTCCCAGCTCCGAAAGGATAAATTCCTGTGCCGCACGTCCCAGCAGCATCTTTCTGTAATGCTCGCCGCTTTTCAGCTCAACATCTCTGAATGATATTTCAAGCGCCGCAGAGCTTTCAGACTCGGAATATCTCACCCTGCCGCTGCCGTCACGCTCTCTTTTGATATATCCCGTGCGAGCGAGAAGATCAATGACCGCAGATGCCGCCTTTCCGACCGATATATCGGAATTTGCTTCTTCGGCGATCCTCATCATAAAGTCCTTTGCGCCTGCACCTTCATCGGACGCAGTGAGCAGATCACGCTTGAAATACAGCTCCGCAAACGCCTCCTGGAGTATTTCCGTTGACTTTGCAACAGTCGTGCTGAGCCCTCGGCGGTAGATGTTATCCGCCGTGTTTTCGGGAACGGAAAGCTCCCTTTCCAGCCTGCGCATTATATCACGCTTTTCGCTCTGCGGCATACTTACAGCCTTTTCCGGCATAGGCACACCGTTCAGATGATCGTTTATTATCCCTAGGAAGATCTCGCCGTATCTTTCAAGCTTCACGCTGCCGACACCCGAAACCGAGCGCATTTCTTCCGGCGTCCTCGGGAGTATCCTGCACATTGAGATAAGCGCTGCATTTCCGAATATTACATACGCAGGCACACTCTGCACCGCCGCAAGCTCCGCACGCTTTGCCCTCAGCTTTGCCAGCAGATCCTCATCAACGGGATATTCCGTCCTGATCCTGTCACGGGTGCGGCTTTTCTCAGCCTTTTCGGGATCCGCCATCGCTTCGGGGATATCCGCTTCAAATCTTACCGCACCCTTCAGCACCGCCGCACCGTCTGCGGTTATCTTCAGAATCGCATATTCATCGTCAGTGGGTCTGATAAGACCGTTTTCCTCCATAACTGCGAGATAAAAGTTCATTCTGTCCCGTGAGCAGTCCTTCATTATCCCGTAAACGCTCAGCTTTTCAAAGCCCCTTTCGGTGACTTTTTCCGACCTTGACCCCCTCAGGACATTGAACACCATGCCTTTGCCGAACCTCTGCCCCGTCCTTGCTATGCAGGACATTATCTTCTGTGCGGGAACAGTCAGATCCGTGCGCACCCTTTTGCCCGTGCAGCTTGAACAGTTTCCGCAGTAGGTCGGTGCATCTTCGCCGAAATAGTTCAGTATGTATTTTCTCAGACAGCCTGTTGTTTTTGCATAATCCGCCATGATATTCAGCCTGTCATGCGCCCTTTTGCGCACAGCTTCCGCTTCCTCGGGAGTTATCTCGGGATTTTCGTTCGGCATATCTATCAGATATTTCGCCGTAACTATATCCTGCGATGAAAACAGAAGCACACATTCAGCGTCCGAACCGTCACGTCCCGCACGTCCTGCCTCCTGATAATAGCTCTCTATGTCCTTCGGCATATTATAATGTATAACATAAGCGACATCGGGTTTGTCAATGCCCATTCCGAATGCATTTGTCGCCGCCATTATTTTTACTCTGTCGTAGATGAAATCCTCCTGCGCCGTCCTGCGCTCCTCATCGGACAGTCCCGCATGATAGCGAGCCGCCGAATAGCCCTCCTCACGCAGTCTGCGGCAGACCTCCTCTACATTTTTTCTCGAACTGCAATACACTATACCGCTGCTTTCGGGATATTTCGCAATGACCGTTTTCATCTCCTCATATTTATCGGACGGACGGACATTTCTGACCTCAAACCGCAGATTTTCCCTGTCAAATCCCGTCGTCAGCGAAAATGGGTCACTGAGCTTCAGACATCTTATTATATCCTCCCTGACAATGCTCGTCGCAGTTGCCGTAAATGCCGCAGTTATGGGGCGTTTCGGAAGATTTTCGATGAATTCGGCTATTTTCAGATAGCTCGGTCGGAAATCCTGTCCCCATTGCGATACGCAGTGCGCCTCATCGACCGTCACCATCGTGATATTCAGATGCGAACAAGCCTCGATAAAGCTCGGCACTGCAAGCCTTTCGGGCGCAGCATAGATTATCTTGTACATGCCCTGCCGCATATTGCTCTCTGCCCTGTTCATCTGCGCATATGTGAGCGAGCTGTTCAGGAACGCCGCCCTTACGCCCGACTGCACCAGCGATGTCACCTGATCCTTCATAAGCGAGATAAGCGGCGATATCACGATAGTCACGCCGTCCGACATAAGTGCGGGCAGCTGATAGCATATCGACTTTCCCGCACCCGTCGGCATGACCGCCATAACGTCACGTCCGCTGAGAACAGCGTCGATTATCTCCTCCTGACCGTCACGGAAGCTGTCATATCCGAAGAAGCTTTTCAGGGCTTCAAGCTTAGCGTTTTCCAAATTTCTTCCTCCTAGATCCTGCGTAGAACAAAGCGGTAAATTGCCTTTGCAAGCGGCTTTTTCTCTGCATACAGCGACTCTGCAAGCTTTATCGCAGCATCAGCACATTCCGAAAGCTCCTCTTCTGTTATGCCATGCTCGGAATATTCCGCTTTCAGTCGTTTGCCGATAATGAGCTGCGCCGTTTTTCCCGATAGCTGCGGATATCCGCCGTCAAGCCTTTCTGCCTCGCTTTCGGCAGGCTGCTTCCGATCATATTCCGCACCCATATCGCCGAGAAGCTTTATAAAATATGCATAGACCGCCTTTATTCCGATATTTTTCTTCATCACAGCAAATCTTTTCTTTCGGAAATGCACCACGATGAACGGACGCATTATTATTATGACAATTACAGCGGCAGCAGCTGCGAGCCTGCTTATAGCCTTCATATCTATCGGCTTTTTCGCACTGTTCCCATTGCCCGAAGATGTTCCGCCGCCCGACTGCGGATATTCTTCGGGATCCGTTTCGCTGACAGATGTTTCACTCCCGCTTATCTCGGTTTCCGTTTCTGCGGCTGTTGTCACGGTAACTGTCACAGTTTCAGTTTCCTCCTCAGACCCGGAAGACCCCGTTTCTGCGTCTATTTCCTCGTTCGGGATATATCCCTTTGTGAATTCCATCGGATACCAGCCGTAGCCGTCAATATAGAATTCCGCCCATGCGTGCGCATTGTCATCGAGGACGGAAACGCTGTCCGTCTGCCCCAAAGATGCCGCAGGAGAGAAATTATCGGGTGTTATGATATATCCCTCAATGTATCTCGCAGGTATTCCGCAGTATCTCGCAAGGAGAACCGCTGTCGTTGCATAATGAGTGCAGCTGCCCTTTTTGTTTTCAAGCAGGAAATATTCCGCAAAATCCTTTCCCGCAGGCGTTTTTCCCGCCGCAAGATCATATTCGGTGTTATCGTTAAGATACTGCCTTATAACCTCGGAACAGTATGTCACGGGATCGAGAGTCAGCTCCGAATTACGATACGTCTTGTCGATCCCATCGAAAACAACATCTCCTATGATAAAATCACTTGGCAGATCAAGGTAGGTGTCATAAACAAAGCTGCGGTAAGCCGCTTCGCTGTCATACCACGTATTTTTCAGCGAAACAAGCGAATTCTCGCCGTCCCCAGGGGCATAGAAATACTTCGGGTAAACACGCAGCTGCGTCACATTGTCAACGCTGTAAAGAGCTGCCGTTCCCGAATATGTCCTGTTTCCGTCCGAAAGAAATGCACCGTCACGCTCGGGCATCACGAACGATGAACGCCTGAGATTTCTGTACGGCATATACGCATACTTCTTCTGCGCCGCTATATTTTTAATAGTATAGATATATTTTTCATCATCGGAAAGTGCCATGTAATATATGTTGTCAGTCATCTGCGGGAAATATCCGTCCGCAAAATCCGCAGCAATGTTATCATAGCGTGTCTTCTGAAGCGGATTGAGCTGCTCCCAGCTCGAACCTGTGTAATTCACACCGACAAATCCCCTCAGATAGACCGACTGTTCCTGCTTCGGCAGACTTACCTCCAGCACGGCATTGTGTTTGAATTTTATCTCGTCCTGTCTGCCGAGCTTTCCGTCGTCTATGCTTCCTATGACCGTTTTTTTCAGACGCAGGAACTCAGCCGCATCGTCGATAAATTCCTCGGGAGATGTGTTCATAACATAATCCGAAACGCTCTTTCGCATATCGTCGATACGCTCCGAACGCTCATAATCCGTGATCTTTCCCCATATGCATACGCCTGCAAATCCCGCAAGCATAGCCGCAAAAGCGCATATCCCGCTCTGAACGACCGCCTTTTTCGTTCGGAAATCACGTATCTTCCGTGAAAACGGGAAGCCTGACATCTCCGAAGCGGCAGCCGCAGCCCATACTGCGATAAGTCCGCCGAACGCCGCCTGATCGGGCGCAAGTCCGAAATAAAGCACCGCCTCCGCACACGGGAACGTCAGAGTGAAAACAGCCAGCAGATTAGGCGCAGGCAGCATCGAAAGGCACAGTCCCGCCGATATCGCCGCCGTTACGGCACAGAAAAATACTCTTATGCATCGCTCGGGATCGTCCGGCATTTCCACCGAAAACAGATCCTTATGCAGATAATCATAATTCACAGCCGCCATATATTTATTTGCGGCAAGCATAAATCCATCGGTAAGCGTGCCGATATTTTTCACAATAAAATAAGCCGCAGCCGCGATCATCAGAGCTGTCACGCCCGCCGATATATAAGCCGCCTTTTTCCCCCTGACCGACGTAACCGCCGTCATGACCAGGCAGACCGCCGCAGCCGTCATCACCGCACTTTCCGCATATTCCGAAAACGGTGCCGCAGTAAGAAAGCAGCAGACAGCGGACGCAGCGCCGACAAATGCGATAACAAGGCGCATAACAAACAGTGCCGCCGCATTTCTGAGGTCGGGCGGCGGCGATATCTCCATGCCCGTTTCTGTTTTTATCCCAAGAAGCTCGGGATCGTTTTTTCTACGCATCAGCCTTCTCCTGTTTTTCCGCAAGTCTGCAAAGTACGACATTTTCGGGCATTCCAAGCTCGGGATATTCATTTTCAGATGTGACCGCAATTATGCAGATCCTGTCCGAGTTTCCGAAAATATCTGTAAGCGTGTGTATTTTTTCCATGTCGTCATATACTGCGGCGCATACGGGACCATGCCCCGAAAGCTCACGGGCAATATCCTCGAATGCACCCGAAACAGCGTTGTTGTCGGCTATTTCCGAATATATCTCACGAAAAGCGGTGTAAAGCTCATCTTCATTCGGGATATCAGAAGCGATCATTTCGCCGAAGCTGTCCGCACGGCATATCCGAAACGGGATATTTTCCGACAAAAGTGCCATAGATACAGCATTCAGCGAGTTCAGCAGCTGATCGGCAGCCTTCAGCCGTTCTTCCGTTTTCTGCGGCAGAGAAAGATCCGCCAGCACGGAAAGATGTGTTTCCATGGGCAGCGACAGCTCCTTCACAAGCATTGAATCCGTCTTTCCGCCAAGCTTCGTAAGCACTCTGTTCATGGGGTCTCCGTCACGGTATTCCCTTATCCCGAATATCTCCGACGGATCATCGCCGCTTTTCAGCTGTGAAAACAGCTCTCCGTCAGCATTTTCCGCTTCAGCGCAGATATCGGCAGGCAAACAGGCATCATCAGGCAGAACGGGAATCGTCAGCTTTGCCCCGCATCGCCTTTTTATGCGGAACATTCTGAACATATCATGAAAAACAACGCTTTCAAGGCAGAATGTGATATCCCCGCAGTGCTCCGATGTCAGCACGGCAGATGCACCGCCCTTTCCGAAAGCAGGCAGCGCAATAACTGCGGACGACTTTTTTGCACCGTCCGCAAAGCTGTTTTTGCATGAAAACTCAAACGTCACCGACGGCATCGGGAACAGCACACGGTTTTTCACCCACATTCTGAAATGCAGCCTTGAATTTTTCCGTGGAATATCCGCCCTGTTCTCCGAAACTGCGCCCATCTTTGCGGAAAATGCCGTGATGACTGTAATTATCAGCAGCAGTACGGGAAATATCATCACCGTCAGAAGTGCGTAAAACGACAGCTTATCGGGAAAAAGCAGATAAAACAGCCAGCATCCCCCTATAAGCAGAAGATATACTATTTTCATAAGCGGCAGACAAATCCTTTTCCGTCCTCCGAAAGATATGCTCTCAGCGGACATTCTTCGCATCTCGGTGCTCTCGCACGGCAGTATTCACGTCCGAAAATAACTACCCTGTGGCAGAAATCGGACGATTTTTCGGGCGGGATAAGCTTTCTCAGCTCTGTTTCGACCTGCTTGGGATCGGTCTTGTCGGTAAGCTTCAGCCTTCCGCATATGCGTATAAAATGCGTATCCGTCACTATCGCAGGCAGATGATGAACATCGCCCATGATAAGATTTGCAGTCTTTCGTCCTATGCCGGGAAGCTTTGTCAGCTCCTCGACTGTTTTCGGTATCTCGCAGCTGAATTCGTCCCTGAGCGTCCTCATCATGCCGACTATGCTCTGTGCCTTCGTCCTGAAAAGTCCGCAGGGCTTTATTATCTCAGCGATGTCATTGACATCGGCATCGGCGAAATCTTCTATGGTTTTGTATTTTCCGAAAAGCTCGGGCGTAACCTGATTTACACGCTCATCGGTGCACTGTGCAGACAGCCTGCCTGCTATCATAAGCTCATGCGGCTTGGTGTAGACCAGCGAGCATACCGCATCGGGATATATTTTTTCCAGTCCCTCGACCGCCTTCAGCGCCCTTTCTTTTTTGGTCATGATCTTCTCCGTTTCATTATCTCGGCATTTGCCGCTTCAAGCACAGCCTTGTCCTGCGGATAATTGAGCTTCGCCATTGCATCATCGAAATTCAGCACCCACGATGCGCCCAGCTCTTCCTCCTGTATCGTGTATGCACCGCTCTTGTATTCGCCTACGAAATATACGCAGTTCTTGCGTATGCCGTTCGGCAGCGTGAATGAATATGCAAAGCGGAAACCGTCCCACGGCATGACATCAAGACCTGTTTCTTCCTTTACCTCACGTATCGCAGTTTCAGTTTCTGTTTCATTCAGCTCGATATGTCCCTTCGGATAGCCGATGTGTCCGCTGTCCTTATTCTGGACGAGAAGATATTTCACCTCACCGTCCCCGACCGTGAAGCATACTGTCCCGCAGGTCTTTTCGTAAAGACAGGTCACTTCAGAATGATAATACTGCTCCTGAAAATCCACAGCCGCCCTGATGTAAGGCTCATAAAGCAGCGGCTTATCCATAGTGTCGCCGTCAAGATAATCCTCCGATACCATTACCCACTTGTCCTCATTGTCATTGCTCCTGTTTATCACAGCAACAATAACTCCGCTGTATTCACTGACAGGCTCACTGCTGCCCAGCACATAAACGTCCTGCTCCTCACCGTCGCCCGCAAGAAGCCCCTCAACATATCCGTAATTAATGGGATAAATGAGTCCCGCATGCTTGGGATGCTCAGCTCCGACAGGTCTGTCGATCTTTATTTCATAGCTTTTTCCGAGAGATGATATATCGCCCTTTTTTACTGTATCCACGGTATTTTCCCCTTTTACTGATTATTACATATTTATTATAAGTATACCATCATTGCAAAGCGTTTTCAATAGCAGATGCGAATTTTTTCGGGGAAATACAGTCATAATAATTTTGTGCAGCTGAATGCACGAAATTGCCGTTTTTTGATGTTTTGTGCAGTGCGATGCATAAAACTGCCGATTTGAGACATTTTGTGCAGTGTGATGCATAAAATTACCGATTTCCGGTGTTTTGTCCAGTAGATTTTTCACTGTACTATTAAAATTACATGTGCTTTATAACTCAATATATCCCCCGAAAAAAGCTCAGCCGCAGACAAATCAAAGCCTGCGGCTGAACGCAAATGTGCATATCCTGCGAAAGCTTTGATATATGCTGTTTTGCAGCGGGAAATTCCCATAATTTAATGAGTTTTCAGTATTATATACTATTTTATCGCAAAAAACTGTTATTACTCACAATTGACAAACACCCTTTTGTTATGATATACTTTTAATGTTATCATTTTCAATTTAATGAGTTAAAGCATAAAACCATGTTAGCTTTAAATCACTAAATCATACGAAAGGATTTTTATCAATGCTTTACATCATTCTGATCGTTTACCTTGCGCTTATGCTCGGGATCGGCTTCTGGTGCAGGAAAAAGACCTCGAACGTATCTGACTTCGTTCTCGGCGGACGCAGCCTCGGCCCCTGGTTCACTGCATTCGCTTACGGCTCGTCCTACTTCTCCGCTGTCGTTTTTATCGGCTACGCTGGCCAGTTCGGCTGGCTCTACGGCATCTCGACCGCATGGATCGGCATAGGAAACGCCGTTCTCGGAAGTGCTCTTGCATGGCTCGTTATGGGCAAGCGCACCCGTACAATGACCAAGAATCTCAATACCTCGACAATGCCTGAATTCTTTGAGAAAAGATATAACTCAAAGTCACTCAAGACTGCTGCTGCGATCATCGTTTTCATTTTCCTTATCCCCTATACGGCATCGGTCTACAACGGTCTGTCCAGACTGTTCGGCATGGCATTCTCGATACCCTATGAAGTATGCATCATCGGCATGGCTGTACTGACTGCCGTTTATGTTATCCTCGGCGGATACAAGGCTACGGCTATCAATGACTTCGTTCAGGGAATTATCATGCTTGTCGGCATCACGGCTGTTGTATTATGCGTTATCAACCACAAAGGCGGTTTCACAACAGCTGTCGAAAGCCTGAAACAGATCTCCGACAGCAGCGTCCCCGCAGGCTCACTCGGATCACTTTTCGGACCCGATCCGCTGAACCTTATCGGCGTTGTCATACTCACATCGCTCGGAACATGGGGACTTCCTCAGATGGTGCAGAAATTCTACGCTATCAAGGACAACAGCGCTATCACCAAGGGAACTATCATCTCAACGATATTTGCGCTCGTCGTTGCCGGCGGATCCTACCTGATGGGCGGTTTCGGCAGACTTTATGCCGATCTCGATCCGGAAGCTGCGGCTGCATCGGGCAAGGCAGTTCTTAACAGACTGACTTCAGGCAAGCCGGATTACGATTCCATCGTGCTTACAATGCTCCGGCAGGCTGTTCCCGAGCTTCTTATCGGCGTAGTCGTTGTACTGGTTCTCTCGGCTTCGATGTCCACACTTTCTTCACTCGTCCTCACGTCAAGCTCGACTCTTACTATCGACCTTATCAAGCCTTTCAAGAAGGACATGGACGAAAAGCAGCAGGTATTCATCATGAGGATACTCATTGCCGTATTCATCGTTATCTCCGTTGTTATCGCACTTAATCCCAACGCTTACATATCCACTCTTATGTCGATCTCATGGGGCGCACTCGCAGGCGCATTCCTCGCTCCCTTCCTCTATGGACTGTTCAGCGCAAAGATCACAAAGGCTGCCGTATGGACAAGCTTTGTTACAGGAATCGGCATAACCGTTGTACATATGTGCATATTCAGCCTCGGCTTCTTCCCCGAAGCAACAAAGGCTGCCGCTTCTCTCCCGCTTAATCTTGCATCGCCTATCAACGCAGGTGCTGTTGCAATGATCGTCGGACTTATAATCGTTCCGATCGTCAGCGCATTTACCAAGGTAGATGATCCCGAAAGAGCAAAGCAGATAGTTGAAGAAGCAAAGACCGCAAAGGTCTGACATAAAAAACTGCGCCGCAGAACTTTTTTATGGTTCTGCGGCGTTTTTATTATACTTCCTTGATTCCTGCAAATATCTGAATAACTGTTAAAATTGTGTAGATCCAGACAGGAATGCTTGTAAGATATATCGGGAAATCACGCTTTCTGTGATATTCCGTTCTCTCTTTGACAGGCGGCATTTTTTTGCGCAGCGACTTCATGTAATATATCAGCGCAGCCGCAGCGATAAGAAGGATCACGGGAACATAGATGTTGAATATTCCGTTTGCAAGATCTTCGTTGTAGTCACTGATAAGCGACACGCACTCGATCACAGTGTTTGCAGCGCAGTGGCTTATCATCGCCGGGATTATCGACCTGCTCTTTACGGTGATATATCCGAGCCACAGACCGCCTGCGAACGCAAGTATGAACTGATAGATATTGCCGTGAAAAAGTCCGAAGAAAAGTGCTGAGATAACTATCGCAAATCTCGTGCTGACCTTTGACATGAACGACAGGAGATATCCCCTGAAAAGCAGTTCTTCAAATATCGGTGCCGTAATTGATGACGATATTATGCCGATAACAGCCGCAGCAACGCTTTTTTCCGTTTCATAATCAAGCGACGGAACACCCAGCCCCACGCTGTCAAGTGCCGACATGAGCATATTCTGCACCATCACGATAATGACCTGTATCCCGAGGAAAACAGCGACAGACACCAATATGAACCTGCCCGTCAGCTTTTCGGTGCCGAAGAAATCCTTTATCCTTGAACCTCCCCAGTTCATGCATATCACTATCGTTATGATATTTGCGATAACGGGCGAAAAATATCCCATCGCAAGGTCGTATGCATTGTAATAATCCGACGTGCCTGAACCTAATCTCATAGACATGTTTACTAACGACCAGACAACAGCAATAACATTCATAATGCCAATGTTGATAAGCAGCAGCCAGCCGCATTTGCTGTAAACCGCCTTTATCTGCCTGCGTTCAATTGGATCCGGAGAATAATCGGGATAATTCGCAGGCGTATATCCGTATCCGTAATAATTCTGCATGGTAAGCTTAATCTTCCTTTCCGCCGCTGCGTTCGTCCGAAGCAAGCCTTAATATCTCGGCATAAATGCCTGCGACTGTCTGATAAAGCTCAGGCGGTATTCCCTCGCCTATTTTCAGCATCGTAAGCATCGCCGCCGCGGAATCGTCCCTGTAAACGGGCACTCCGCTTTCATCAGCCAGCTCGATTATGCGCTCTGCGGTCTTTCCGTGTCCCGAAGCGACAACGACGGGCGCAGTGTTTTCATCGGGATTGTATTTGAGAGCAACTGCCGTACTTTCGGCACTGCTCCTGCGTTTCCCCTTTTCAAACTTTGACATTTATACCCGTCCTCCTGTTTCTCAGCGCAGGAAATACCTTGTCAAGATCGCGCCTTTCCCTCAGCTGCCCCAGAGTCATTTTCTTTACCTGATATCCGCACTGCGATGCTATCCTCGGAACTGCCGTTTTCATTGACGAAAATACATTTTCCGTACCTGACGGGCAAAGCAGCGAAACATCGAGATAATCGTCCTTCGCATATATCTCCATCTCAAACGAACCCGTTCCCTCTATGTCAAATGTCAGGAACAGATGGCTTCCTATGCTCTGAGCCTTGTCGGTGACAGTCCCCGCAGCACCGTTGTCCGCCCACAGCTCACCGAATGCCCGCACACCCTTTTCCTCCATCGGCATGAGAAAATGCATCAGCGGTATCTCCGCACCGGGAGTCGTCAGCATATTCTGTGCCAGAACACCCTTGTCCAGTCCCGAAAGATATTTCAGCATCGGATTATTTATATTTTTTGATATGAAATCCGTGAATACGTCCATAGATGACGGCGGCTCATACTTAACGCTGCCGTCCGCAACCATCTTCCCCAGCAGATCGTTCAGCTTCTGCACAGCGGACATCTTCACGTTTTCATTGTCGATATTGCTGAGTACAGTCTGAAGCCTCGATGCAAGAAGATTTATATCCTTGTTTTCCCCGAAATTCGCAAGTATCTTCTCCGCCGATGCATTGTCGGACGAAGGAAGGAGGTTTTTCAGCACCTCTCTTATGCCGTCGCTGCCCTCCCCGGTGATATTGCTCATAGCCTGCCTGAACGCATCCACGTCAATATCCGAGGTATGTATTGCAGCGTCAGCCGAAAGCTTTGCAAGTGCAGACGCTATCGTGCTTTCGCCCATGACAGCCTTTGAGCCGAGAAGCTCCGCCTTTATTGACGCAGGCATTGCACTTCCCTCGGCAAATTCGGCAAACATCTCCGTCAGCTGCTGCTTTATCGCCTCATCGGAGATAAGCCCCTTGAAATTCGCAAAAGCATCGGAAAGCGACTCTGCATCTCCCGAAAATCTCGACAGATTATGAACGACTATAGGCATTATATCCTTTATTTTATCGCTTATCAGCAGGCTCTTTGATGCCGCCGCAAGCGCATTCATCGCAGCATTTTTCAGCTCGGAAAAGTTCTTCTCGGCTCCGTTTGCCGCAAAATCCGAAGCAAGATTCATAAGCGACTGCGAGAGCTGCTTGTTCGGCGCAAGCTCCTCCGCCATAAACTTGAGATTTGCCGCCAGCGAATTCAGCACATCACGCTGGGATACCGCACCCGATGTTGCCTTCAGCAGCGAAAATACGGCGTTTTTCAGCTCCTCTGACGGATTGCCAGCCACCATGTTCCTTACTGCGTCCCAGAATTTCCCGTTGAAAAGCGTCGATTCCTTCTGCTGTGCTTCCAGATCTCCCGCAGCATTGTCGGGAGTGCGGACTATCTCCGACGCAAATTCCGTTACCTTGTTGAGAAGCTCCTCGTTTCCCTCCGACTTTATAAGAGACATGGTTTCGCTGCTCATAACAGACTTCAGTATCTCGGATGCCGATTTCGGGTTTTTCGCAATGCTCTCCGCAATATTCAGAAGATTGGAGTTTTCCGCAAAATCGGAATTTTCCTGACGGTACTGCTCCGAACGGTCATTTGTCTTTATGATCTTCGTCATGTCCGCAAGCTCGAATATCTGGTCATTCTGGACAGACGGCTGCTTTATCGCATGCGTGTAGTTCTTCGGAACTATCGGTGTTGTCATCTGTATCAGATCCGCCATAAATGTCATCTCCTCCGTAAATCGGGATTTCGAAAAATACTTAATTCATATTATATGGAATATGCTGTAAAATATCTTTTGATAGATTTTCATATGTGCAAATCGCACAATTTTGTTAACGAAATTTCTTTATGTTTATTTAAATAATATAATATTTAACTATTGTAGTTATTCTGATTTTATTGTATAATAAGTATAAACATATTTATGGGGTTCTCGTTTAAACCGGAACACGAGCAAATTTTCGTTGGGACTTTGCGCAGCTTCAAGGCAGCGAAACACAGTAAATACTTGATGTATTTCAAGTTTCGCTAACGCAGAAGATGCGCATAGCCGCAGAAAATTTGCCGTGAGGGAGATTTAAACGAGGTTCCCTTATAATTGAATTTCCTGTACGGCAATGCACGCTGTTTTCTTTCCGCTCATTCTATTATATAGTAAACGAAAAGATTTTGCAATACCGTTATTACAAAAAATACGCTGCCGATCAATATTTATGTGTGATTTTCATCGCAGGCGTTCAATACGAAAGGAATGGTACATAATATGGCTAAGTTTGAACCCGGTATGGAGGGAATGATCGACGCTTATATCTTTGAGGCTACATCTCTGCTCGAACGTCTGGATCAGATCCTTATGGCGACTGAAAGCAACAGCAGTTTCGGCGAAGAGGATATAAACGAAATATTCCGCATAATGCATACTATCAAAGGCTCATCCGCTATGATGGGACTTGACAATATGTCGAAGCTCGCCCATGCTGTCGAGGATATGTTCTTCATAATCAGAGAGGAACACCCCGTTATCGCCAATATCGAGTCGCTTTACGACCTCGTTTTCAAAGCTTCGGACCTGCTGAAGGCTGAGATCGACCTCATTCAGGAGGACGAATATACGCCTACCGACTTCACCGAGCTGATGGGCAATATCGAAGCATATGCCGCAGCACTCAAGAACGGCGAAGCAGCTCAGGCTGCACCCGCTCCCGCACCGGCTCCTGCCGCAGCTCAGCCCGCCGCTTCCGCTGCACCCGCAGAAGCTGCTCCTGTCGAAACAAGAAAGGTATCCACTCTTACAACCGTCAAGGTATTCTTCGATGATGACTGCAAGATGGAAAATCTCCGTGCGCTCATTATCGTAAATAAGATACAGGACGAGTGCGTCACACTTAAATATGAGCCTGCCGATATCGAAACAAATCCCGAAACAGCGAAGGCTATCGTTGAAAACGGCTTTATTATCCACTTCAAATCAGCATCAAACGATGACAATATCCTGAAGCTTATCGAGGAGTCGCTGAACGTTAAATCCTATGAAGTCCTTGAATACGGCTCCGACGCAGGCGCTGAGATACCCGTAAGCGAGCTTACTACCGTCAAGGTAACATTCGAGCCTGACTGCAAGATGGAAAACCTCCGTGCACTCATGGCTGTAAACAATATAAGAGGCATGTGCGATACACTGGCATTTGAACCGTCGGATATCGAAGAAAATTCCGCAACTGCGGACGTTATCGCAAAGGACGGCTTCATTATCCACTTCAAATCCTCATCTTCTACCGATGAAGTTATCGCAAAAATAACAGAAAGCCCCAGCGTACTGAAATGCGACCTCATCAGCGAGGCTGTTGCTCCGTCAGCAGCTCCTGCTGCCGCCGCTCCCGCCGCTCCTGCCGCAGCTCCCGCACAGTCTGCTCCCGCAGCACCCAAGGCAGAAGCTCCGAAGGCTGCCGCACCTGCCGCTGCACCCGCACCCAAGCCCGCTGCAAAGCCTGCCGAAAGCAAGCCCTCCGCTCCTGCCGCAGGAACAGGCACAAAGGGCAAGCAGAGCCTTATCAGCGTAAACCTCAACAAGCTCGATCAGCTGCTTGATATCGTCGGCGAGATCGTTATCACCGAAGCTATGGTAACATCCAACCCCGACCTGAAGGGACTCCAGCTCGATAACTTCCAGAAGGCTGCAAGACAGCTCAGAAAGCTTACAGACGAGCTTCAGGACAGCGTTATGTCCATAAGAATGATCCCGCTGTCAGGCGCATTCAATAAAATGACACGTATCGTAAGAGATATGAAGATCAAGCTGAACAAGGACGTTGACCTTATCTTCGAGGGTGAGGATACCGAGGTAGACAAGTCCATTATCGACAGTCTGAACGATCCTCTTATGCATATGGTAAGAAACTCCATGGATCACGGCATTGAGGATACTGCCGACGAGCGTATCGCAGCAGGCAAGGATCCCAAGGGCAAGATCACTCTTGCGGCTTACAGTTCATCAGGTGAAGTTATCATCACCGTTTCCGACGACGGATACGGAATCAATACAGAAAAGGTACTTGCAAAGGCTAAGAAAAACGGTCTGCTGACAAAGCCCGAAAGCGAATATTCCGACAAGGAGATCTTCAATATGATCATGCTCCCGGGATTTTCGACCAACGAGCAGGTAACGGAATACAGCGGCAGAGGCGTAGGCATGGACGTTGTAAAGAAGGGCATCGAGAAGATCGGCGGTACTGTTTCCGTTGACTCCAAGGAAGGCTTCGGAACAACATTTATCATCAAGATCCCGCTCTCGCTCGCTATCGTGGACGGTATGGAAGTTTCCGTCGGAAAATCAATATTCACTATCCCGATAAATTCCATCAAGGAAAGCTTCAAGCTGAAGGAAAATCAGCTTATAAAAGATACAACAGGCAGAGAAATGATAATGATAAGAGGTCAGTGTTACCCGCTTATCAGACTTTACGAGCTGTATGAGCTTGAAACAGAAGTCACCGATGTTTACAGCGGAATAATCATTCTCGTTGAAAACGAAGGCAGAAGCGCATGCCTCATGGCTGATGAGCTGATGGGCGAGCAGCAGGTAGTTGTAAAGCCCTTCTCACCGATGCTCAACAACTTCAACGTTAAGCAGAACGGTATGGCAGGCTGCACTATCCTCGGCGACGGTTCGATCACTATCATTCTCGATGTCGGAAATATCATCAGCGATTTTTAAGCTTGAGAGAAACGAGGTATTATCATGAGTGAAGCTCAGAACAATGACTTTTCCACAACAGGCGGCGAGCTGCTTCTTTTTCTGATCGACGGCTGCACATACGGAATTGAGATACAGTACATCACGGAGATCATCGGCATACAGCAGATAACAGTTATCCCGAAGGTCCCCGATTATATCAAGGGCGTTATCAACCTGAGAGGCAAGGTAGTGCCTATCATGAGCGTCCGCAAGAGATTCGGCAAGGAAGAGATCCCATACGATGAGCGCACCTGCATCATCGTTATCGAGTGGGAGGGAACCTCCGTAGGCCTTATCGTTGACAGAGTGCGCGAGGTCGTGACGGTAACTCCCGACCAGATCAGCGCAACTCCGAATTCCAAGAACGTAAACGCAAACAGATATATCAGAAATATCATCGAAAGCGGCGACGAGATCCGCCTGCTGCTTGACTGCTGTAAAATTATCGAAAGCTGAACGGACGGTGTTTGAACTTGATGAAGCTTACCGACAACGATTTTTACCGCCTTGTCGATTACATGAAAAAAAATTACGGTATAAATCTGTCAAAAAAACGTGTTCTTATCGAGGGACGTCTCTCAAACATGGTTATGGAAATGGGTTTCACCAATTTCAAGGACTATATTGACTTTGCATTCAGCGATAAAACAGGTGCTGAAACTATCAAGCTTGTAAATAAGCTTACGACAAATCACACGTTTTTCCTGCGTGAACCTGCGCATTTTGATTTTCTGAAGGAAACTATACTCCCATATCTCGAAAAAACTGTGGCGGATCACGATCTGAGGATATGGTGCGCCGCATCCTCGACAGGTCAGGAACCATATACGATCGCTATGACTATCGACGAATATTTCGGTTCCCGCAAAGCTCTCTGGGACTGCCGCATCCTCGCAACAGATCTTGATACGGATGTCCTCAAGACTGCAAAGCTTGGTGTTTACACCAGCGAACAGCTGAGCGATGTCCCCGACAGATGGATAAAAAAATATTTCCGCAGAGTCGATACAAATAAGTATCAGGTCGTTGACAGCATTCGCGAGCAGGTCGTTTTCAAGCAGTTCAATCTTATGGATAAGATTGTCTATAAAAAGCCCTACGACCTCATAAGCTGCCGAAATGTCATGATATATTTTGAACAGGATACCAAGGATGCACTTATCGAAAGATTTTACGACTGCACCAAAAACGGCGGATATCTTTTCATCGGTCATGCAGAAAGTGTTTCAAAGGATTCGAGATATAAGCATATAAAGCCCGCCATCTACCGAAAAATGGAGGGCGGCATAAAATAACCCCGCATGGATGTGATCATATGGCAAACAGACCTATCAAAGTTCTGATAGTAGATGATTCCGTTTTCTTCCGTACATCGCTTGAAAAGGTCATCTCACAGAACGAAAATATCCGGATAATCGGTACGGCAGGCGATCCGTATGAGGCAAGAGATAAGATCCTCCAGCTTCGTCCCGACGTGCTTACTCTGGATGTTGAAATGCCGAAAATGAACGGCATTCAGTTCCTTAAAAAGCTTATCCCGCAGTATCCTATCCCATGTGTTGTCGTATCCGCCGCTCCTATGAGCGCATTCGATGCCGTGGATGCAGGTGCTGTGGATTATATCAAAAAGCCGCAGATCAAATCTCCGCAGGATCTTAAAGCCTTCGCCGATGAACTCTGTGAAAAGATCATAACAGCATCTTCCGCCA
>USNJ01000003.1 GCA_900556055.1 uncultured Ruminococcus sp. | reverse complement strand
ACCCTCTCAGTGACGTATTTTCGAGCGTTGCTCAAAACGGCGAAACGAATGCTTCGCATTATTCAGCTTTTTCCTAAGGAAACGCTGAATAAATCGTTTCTGCCGTTTTTCAGCTTTTTCCTAATAGATCAGATACCCGGATATAGAATCAAAGTTAAGAACGGCACGCACTTTTTATTTTCTTCTGCGGATATCCGCATCCGCATCTTCTCTCCATTCGGAACAATCCGAAAGCTTTATGCCCTTTCTTGCAATTGATACCGCCCTGCTCATAGTTTCATACTGCACTGTACAGCCAACAGAATCCGCAAAGCAGTCCACAGCTGATGCAGGTGCAATGCCTATGCTTTCCGCCGTTTCCGCAGAATCGATATTTGCACCGAGAAAAACGAACTCCCAGCCGTATTTTTCCTGCTGCTCGGTTATCATGCTTTTTACTTTTTTGGCAGTATATTTTCTGCTTGAATTCTCCATTCCGTCAGTCGTTACGATAAACAGTGTATGCTCCGGGACATCATCGGGACGTGCATATTTATGAATATTTCTGATATGTCTGACTGCATCTCCGACAGCATCAAGAAGCGCAGTTCCGCCGTTCGGGCAATAATCCTTCTCAGTCATTCTCCCGATATTTTCAAGCGGCACTCTGTCGTACAGAACATGACTTTCCGTACTGAAAAGCACCGCAGAAACAACTGCATCGCCCTCCTCATTCTTCTGCTTTCCGATAAGACTGTTAAATCCGCCAACAGTGTCACTTCTCAGATCCTCCATTGAACCGCTTTCGTCCAGAACAAAAACTATTTCCGTAAAATTCTTTTTCATATTGAATGCTCCCTCCGTTTTTTTACTGTATGCTTATAATACATCATTCGGAGGAAATTTTGGTCGCTTTGCAGGCGACATTTATGTGCCTATAAGACTCTGGTCAAAAGCATAAAGCGTTTCGTTTATCTCACATATATCGTAAATGCCATTCTCGATAAAATACCTGATTATCACATCTGATTTTATGCTGTTTGAAAGAGTGAAGCCCGCCTTTTCAAGCAGATCCTGAGTTTCGCCGATATCCAGCTCAAGAGCTATCGCAAACGCCAGAGCCGTCTGCTTTTTCGGCTTATAATCCGCATCGCTTCGTATCTTTGAAAATAATCTGCGGTCGATATTCGCCTTTTTGTACACCTGCACATCTGTCATTTCTCTTTCGTCTATCATGCGCAGAAGCGACTGTGAAAACGACTCATCAAGCACCTCGAAATGAGCCGCTGCATTGCAGTCAGCATCAGCCACGCACGGTTTAAGCAGCTTTATGCTGAACAGATCACTGAATTTATTTTTTTCGCTGACATAATTTTCTTCGATATATCTTTGTACATTTTCAAAAAGTTCCTTGCTGATTTTTTTCACTTTATCCGCCATTCTCATTTTCACTCCTGCTTTTTAAGTATCCTGTATATTGCATCAATATCAACGCTTTCCCGAACCTTTTCAGCGATCAGATCGTACTGCGTTTCCCTGTATGCCTTTCTGTCAACGGGCTTTCCGCCATACTGAAGTCCCTTTTCGGCAAACAGCCTTCTTACCAGCGCACCCGATACCGAACTGCTGTCAAATATCCCGTGGATATAGCAGCCGCAGACATTCCCGCTGTATGCGCCGTCTTTTCTGCCGTCGGAAAATGTAACGGGTCTTTCGCCTTTTACCTTGGTTTCGCCCATGTGTATCTCATATCCCTCGAAATGTGCATTGTCAAGACATGAGAAAAATCCGCTGCCGATGCTTATTACACCTTCCGAACGCCGCCTTGTTTTTTCACATTCAAAGACAGTTTCAGCATCAAGAAATCCCATTCCGCCGATCTCACCGCCGCATTCGCTGCCGTTCGGATCGGAAATTTTTCTGCCGAGCATCTGATATCCGCCGCATATTCCGAAAAGCGGAATGCCTCTCGAAACGCATTTTTTCACAGCCGCTTCAAGTCCGCTTTCCCTCAGCCATTTCATGTCGGCGATCGTGCTTTTCGTCCCCGGGATAATGATAAGATCGGGTGCTCCCAGTTTTTCTGCGGACGAAACATACCTCACACCCACACCCTCATATTGCAGAAATACATCAAGATCGGTGAAATTTGATATCTTAGGAAGCCTTATCACGGCAATGTCAATGGCAGCACCTGCCTGCGTATTTTCCAGCTTATCCGCAAGGCTGTCCTCATCATCAATATTGCAGCTTATGTACGGCACAACGCCCAGAACAGGCACATTTCCTTTATCTTCGAGTATCTTCACACCATCGTCAAAAAGCAGCCTGTCGCCTCTGAATTTATTGACGATAAGCCCCTTTACACGCCGCCGTTCGTCCTCCTCAAGCAGATAAAGCGTGCCGAGCAGCTGCGCAAAAACGCCGCCCCTGTCGATATCTCCGACCAGCAGAACAGGCGCATCGGCAAGCTTCGCCATTCCCATATTCACGATATCATCTGCTTTGAGATTAAGCTCAACGGGACTTCCCGCACCCTCGATAACGATAATGTCATTCTGCTCGGAAAGCGCATTGTACGCCTTCATTATCTCGGGGATAAACTCCTTCTTCCGTCTGAAATATTCAGCGGCACGCATATTCCCGAGGATCTTTCCGTTCAGTATCACCTGCGATCCTACATCGGTCGTAGGCTTCAGCAGTATCGGATTCATCAGCACGGAAGGCTCCTGCTTTGCCGCTTCCGCCTGCATGACCTGCGCCCTGCCCATCTCCAGTCCGTCTGCGGTTATGTAAGAATTGAGTGCCATATTCTGCGGCTTGAACGGCGCAGTTTTATAGCCGTCCTGGGTGAATATCCTGCAAAGAGCAGCCGCAAAAAGGCTTTTCCCCGCATTCGACATCGTACCCTGTATCATTATCGCATCAGCCATGACAAACTATCCTTTCAACAGCTTTTACAAGCATTTCATTTTCAGCGTGAGTGCGCACGGCAATGCGGAAATATCCCTCGGAAAGCCCGATATAACCGCCGCAGTTCCTTATTGCGATCTTTTCTTTAATGAGCATTTCATCAAGAGGCAGACAGCATCTGAATAGTATAAAATTCGCCTGCGACGGATAGACCTTAAATCCAAATCCGCTGAGCTTATCCATCAGATATTTTCTTTCTGCATCAATAAGACATCGTGTTTTCTCCGCAATATCATGTTCGCCGAGTGCTGCGATCCCCGCCGCCTGCGCAGGTATGGAAACGCTCCAGCTCTGACCGCATTCCGACACGGCATTGCACAGCTTTTCATCGGCGCAGAGCATATAGCCGAGCCGCAGCCCTGCAATTGCATACATTTTTGTGAATGCTTTCAGTATCACCGCATTTTTATGTTTCGGCATCGTCCGATATTTTTCATTTCCGCTTACAAAATCCATAAAACATTCATCGATCACGGCGATGCACCCGCATTTCCCACACTCGGAAATCATCTCGGATATAAGCCCGCTCTCCGCCGCATTTCCGACAGGATTGTTCGGATTGCATATGAAAACCATGTCATTCCCCGATATCTCCCCGAGGATATTTTCATCAAGTCGGAAATTGCTGCTTTCCCTAAGCATAAAATGCCCGACATCACAGCCGACCGTCAGAAGTGCCTTTTCATATTCCGAAAATGTCGGCGCAGTTATCAGTGCTTTTTTCGGTCTGACAGCAAGAACTATACGGTAAATAAGATCAGCCGCACCGTTTCCGCAGACTATATTTTCCGCACCGATATTTTCATGCTCCGACAGTGCATTTCTGAGCAAAGTGCAGTTCGGATCGGGATAGTTTTTTATATCCGCAAGCGACTCCGAAGCAGCCTTTACTATGCTTTCGGGCGTTCCGAGCGGATTTATATTTGCGGAAAAATCAAGGCTTATCTCCCTCGAATAAATATCTCCGCCATGTACGTTTTTTATCATAACAGCACTCCGAATATGATCGCTCTGACCGCCGCCGCAATAATCAGCATCAGAAATGACGTGCAGTACATGAGCCTGTTTGCCCTCCTGATATCTTCATTTTCGACAGGTCTTATATCATCGCCGATGGTTTCCTTTTTCACAAGCTGCCCGAAATAATATGCATCTCCCGCAAGCTGCACATCAAGCGCACCCGCACATACTGATTCAGTCTGCGCAGAATTGGGACTTGCATGATTAAAACGGTCACGCCGCCATATCTTCATCGCATTTTTCCCGTCAAGCCTCAGAATATACGCCGAAAATATCATAAGCAGTGCAGTCAGCCGCGATGGAATAAAATTCAGCAGATCGTCAAGCTTTGCCGCCGTCCTGCCGAAGTCGATGTATTTCTCATTCTTGTATCCGACCATCGAATCCATTGTGTTTGCCGCCTTGTAGAAAAATCCCAGGGACACACCGCCGAGCATAATGTAAAACATCGGCGCAGTCACACCGTCAGATGTATTTTCCGCAACCGTCTCGACAGCCGCCTTGATTATGCCCTTTTCATCGAGCGGCTTTGTGTCCCTGCCGACTATCATCGATACAGCGGTGCGTGCCTTTTCAACATCATTTTCGGCTATTGCTTTATACACCTTCATACTTTCTTTTTCAAGGCATCTCGCCGCAAGAAGGTAGTAGCATAATATCCCTTCAACAGCTATGCCTATCTGCGTATTTGCCGAATAGCAAAGCCATAATATCAGCATCGGAACAGCCGTGCTGACTGCGATAACAGCCGCCGCCATGAGAGTTCCGCCCAGCCTTTTATTTGACGGGAACAGCTTTATTGCCGACTTTTCAAAGCAGGATATCATTCGTCCGATAAGCCTAACAGGGTGAGGAAGTGAATACGGATCGCCGAGGATAAGATCAAGGACTGCGCCTATGAATATCGGCAGAACAGATGTTATCAGCTTCATAATTTTTCTCCGATCAGAAGATTTTTTCCGTCAAACTCCGTGATATATCCCGAACCGTTCATCACCTGAAAATCATAAAATGTCCCCCTAGGAACGGCATATTTTTCAAGTATCGCCATGATAGTCCCGCCGTGAACAACAAACGCCGTATCCCCGGAAAATTTCTCATTCATCAGCATATCAAACGCATTTACGCACCGTCTTGTGAAATCCGCATGATCCTCCCCGTTCGGGAACGGCATCTCACCGCCGCTGTCGATCCACCGCTGATAATCGGCATTTCCGTTCAGCTCGGAATAGTTTTTATTCTCAAAATCTCCGAAATCACATTCCCGCAGATCATTACATATAAAAGGCTTTATGTCGGGATATATCAAAGCCGCCGTTTCAATGCACCGCTTCATCGGGCTGCATATAACACGTCTTACATCGGGATATGCCCTGCCTTTTATCTCGGATTTTCCCTCATCGCAAAGGCTCTCGTCGGTCGTCCCGATGTAGCGTTTTTCAAGATTTCCCGCCGTTTTCCCGTGCCTTATAAAAATAATTTTCATCACTTTATCCTCACAGCCATACCGCAGATCAAACGCTCGACGCTTTCCGCTTTTCCCGCAAGAAAACAGCCCGTCCTGCCGACCTGCTCACGCCATATCCGCTCGGTTCTTTCCATCGGGATAATGCCGTTTCCTATCTCGTTCATAATAAATATCATCTCGGGATATCTGCTTATGATACCGCTGATATTTTCGATCGGATCTCCGCCGTCCGCAATGACCTTCTTTATGTAAAGATGCAGATCATTCACGCATTTTACGCCGTCGGGGATATTGCCGTCAAGCATTTCACCGCTGATGATCTCGCTGTCCGCAAGTCCGTATTTTTCTGCCGCATACCTTGTCTTTCCCTGATATGCGCCGCCTATTATAAGCCTCATAAAACCTCCGTTATAATAAAAACCATTAGAATTATGGAGAAGAAATCGCCGCAAAAGCTTTGATATATGCGGTTTTGTGGTGAGAGATTCCCATAATTCAATCGGTTTTTAGTATTAGATGCACCGCCGATACCGCACATAATGCCGTGCAAAGCTCGCTCAGCTGAAGAAAATATCCCGCAAGATCGCCTGTTATCCCGCCGAATTTCCTGTATGAAAATATCCTGTAATACAAAAACACAAGCGCATTTCCAACAACAGCCGCCGCACCGCCTGCCGGAAATGCAAATATCATCAAAGCCGATGTCATGATAATAAACACGATCTCCGTGAAAACGGTTATTTTTCTGTGCGCAGGCTTCGCAAAATTCCAAAGCGCACCGCTGCCCTTCGCACTCCTGAAAGTCACCGCCGCAAGACCGCTGAGCGACCTTGAAAGCACAAATCCAAGCGCACAGACTATCGCCGCTCCCATGCCGTTTATCTCGGAATATGCCCCCATCTGGACTATCAGATAAAGCGCAAGGTTTATAACGGCAAACGCACCCGTCCTCGGATCGCTCATTACTTCGAGCATCTTTTCCTTTGTTCCGCAGCACGCCTTTGCATCGCAGACATCACAAAATCCGTCAAGATGTATGCCGCCCGTGACGATAACGGGAATTACCGCAAACACCGCCCCGAACAGCAGCTTTCCGACTCCGAGAAATGTCCCGAGCCTGAACCACAGCATGAACAGCGCACCGACAACAACACCGATCAGCGGGAAAAAACACAGCGAATAGCGGCGGTTTTCCTCCTTCCATTCTACTGTCGGCATCGGTATTCTCGAATACATCAGAAAAGCCGAGCAAAGCGATCTCAGAATATGCATGGCAGCTTCTCCTTTCCCTTTATCACAAGCGGTATACCGTAAACAGCCTCGATAACGCAGTCTGCCATATCCGCCAAAGCAGCGTTGAACCTGCCCATATCTGCGATATAATCCATAGTTTCCCGCGGATATTCTATCCCGTCATCGCCGACCTGATTTGTTACGACAACAAGCACCTCTGCCCTTTCAAGCAGCTTTTTTATCCCGCCGAGCATCTTCCCGACAGGCTCTTTCTCCCCTGCCGAAAACATCTCATTTGCACAAAGATTGCACGCACATTCCAGCAGAACAGCGCACCTTTCGGGCAGCTCTATCTCATGGATATCCGTGTATTTCTCGATCGTCCGAAAGCCTTTTCCGCTGCGCATTTTTCTGTGCCTTTCTATCGCTTCATGAGCTTCATCGCAGTACGGCTCCATCGTTGCGATATAAAATTTCGGAAGGTCATATTCCCCTATGACCGACTCAGCAATGTGCGATTTTCCGTTTTTGCTGCCGCCCGTTATTACTGTCAGCATTCTATCTCCTCGTATCTTTTTATGGATATATCCTCGAACTTATGCGACGTATCATAAACCGCAAGCGCACCGTCAAGCAGCGGAAGCAGCATTACACCGCCCGTTCCCTCGCCCAGGCACATCTCCGCCGTAATGACCGGCTTTTTTCCGAGATATTCAAGCATTTTCTGCCCCGCAGGCTCTTTGGAAACGTGCGAACATACCGCATAATCCTTAGCAAGCGGTTCAATAAGAGAAGCCAGTGCCGCAGATACCGCCGATATAAATCCGTCAATGACAACAGGCACCTTGTATATAGCACCGCCGAGGAAAAGCCCCGTCATTCCCGCAATATCATATCCGCCGACCTTTGCGATAAGCTCCAAAGGCTTGTCTGCCGATGGTCTGTTCACACTTATAGCACGCTCTATGGCGCTTATTTTTCTCGCAAGTCCCGCACTGTCAAGCCCCGCACCTCTGCCCGTTACCGACTGTACGGGAAGCCCGAGAATGACCGCCGCCGCAGCCGATGCAGTAGTGGTGTTGCCTATGCCCATTTCGCCGGTAACTATGATCTTATATCCCTTTTGCACGCAGTCCCTTACCATGTCTATCCCGACAGATATCGCCTTTTCAGCCTGTCCGTCCGTCATTGCGGGACCGACAGCGATATTTCCAGTACCGCATGATATTTTCCTGTCAATGATATTCTCCGAATCCGCATTAAATTTCATTCCGATATCTACCGCAAAAACATCTGCATCATAACAGCGTGCAAGGCAGTTTATGTTCGACCTTCCCTCAGCCATTTCCCTTGCAACAGCCGCAGTTACGGAGCTGTCAGTCTGAGTCACGCCCTCGCAGACAACGCCGTTATCCGCACACATATCCACAACGCACCGCCTGTCCAGCGACACATTTTCGCTGCCCGTTATCCCTGCGAGCTGCACTATTGTTTCTTCAAATATCCCAAGGCTGTGAAGCGGCTTTGCTATGCTGTTCCACCTGCGGCGTGATCTTTCCATAGCCTCCGCATCAAGCGGTGTGATAAGCCTGAGTCTTTCCATTTTACCCTCCGAAGCATTTTATATGTATGATTATACCACACCCCATGCACCAAAATCAAGATGGCGGCATATTTTCAGCAAAAATACACCGCCACCGATCTTATTGTATTTATCTTTTTATCACCGAAACCATTCCGTCCTCGGAAACTGTCCTTATGCAGCCTGTGTAGACCTCGATAAATGCATAAGCATCGCTTGCCGCAAGATTTCTTGCGCAGTCCATTCCGTCGGGCAGAGGTTCGCCGAATTTGTAATGCGTGACTATATTATGTCCGAGAGAAAGCGTGTGGACTTCATATTCCTTGCCGAGCCAGCATTTTGATACTATCCCGATAAAATCTCCTGGTATCTCGATCTCGGGAAATTCCGCACGTATGCCGTCTATCAGCTTTTCTGCCGCTCCGCTGTCAAGCTTCGTATTTCCCGTATCCAATTTGCACATCATGTCCATATATCTCTTTGAACGCTTTTTCCTGAGAACACGTTCTCTCAGCATCGGATCACGCACGCTCTCCGTCTGCCTGCTTTTGGATTTTTCATCAAGCGACAGACTGCATCTGCTGCGCTCCTCTTCTCTGTTTTTCAGTCCTACCATAGGTCTTGGCATATTTACATCTCCATTCAGATAAGAACTTTTCTTGTGCGCTGAGCGTTTTTGTCCACGCTGATAGCCTCGCTGCCTATCGGTCTGCCGGATGCGGGAACTGCCCTTTCACGTCCCCAGTCGCGTATAGCCTCTATCCTCTCGGGACTTGTCTGCGACAGCGGAACTACGTTGTTGAATGCACTTATGAGATTTTCCTCCGTGAATGAATACTCGGGATTTGCAAGCCTGCGGTAAGCCAGATCTCTTACCGTTGATTCAAGATCCGCACCGGTGAAGCCCTCTGTTATCCCGACTATCTTATCAGCCAGCTGACCGGCAAAATTCAGGTTCAGATATTTTCTCATGTACATAGAAAGTATCTCACGGCGTTCATCGGCTGTCGGCAGATCCACAAAGAAAAGCTCATCAAATCTTCCTCGCCTGAGAAGCTCTGATGGCAGCTGCGAAACATCGTTTGCCGTCGCAACGACAAACACCTGCTTCCTGCATTCCTGAAGCCAGAAAAGGAACTGTCCTACCATTCTCGTCGATACGCCGCTGTCCCCCGATGAACCCGAAAGGCCCTTTTCTATCTCGTCTATCCAGAGTATGCACGGCGAAACATTCTCAGCCATGGAAAGTGCGTCCTTGAGCTGCTGCTCGGACTGTCCGACAAAGCTTCCCTGTACAGTAGCAAAATCCAGACGGTAAAGCGGCAGCTTCCAGTTCGCAGCTATGGATTTCGCAGAAAGAGATTTTCCGCAGCCCGGCACGCCTACAAGAAGTATGCCTCTCGGCGGCTGAAGTCCGCGCTTTTTCATCTCGTCACGCTTTATCGGCGACAGAAGTGCCTTTTTTTCACGCAGCCATTTCTGTAAGCCTTCAAGTCCGCCGACATTTGCGGAATTCGCATCAACGTGTATCTTTTCAAGTCCCGAAATATCCGAAAAAAGCCTGTCCTTGGTCATTTTTATCTCATCAAGATCGCTCTTTAAAATGCTTTTCTTTGCGATGAGCGACGCAATCACGTTTTCCGCTTCTATCTGCGTTATACCCGCAAGCGCAGATGCAGCCTCGCGAATGTCGTTTTTGTCCCACTCGATCGTTATGCTCGAACGGTAATCATCAACATATCCGCCGATAATGTCAGCCATCTCGCTTTCCGTCGGATTTTCAAGCGTAACAGTCATTCCAAGACGCTGAAGCCTGTTCCATATCGGCTGATTTGTCAGCACGATGACCGTTCCGCCGAATTCGTTCGCAAGCGTCACAAGATCGAGCAGCTGCCTTGAATCGCTGTTGTCATCGCCTATTCCGGGAAATTCCGTCAGAACAAGCGTCATGTACTGCTTATGCTTCATCTGTTCGCCGAAATAATCTATCGCACCGTAAGTGCTTCTTTCATCGTTTATCACCTTTTCGGTGGATATATCATAAATGCCCTTTGAAAGCGTATGCACATAAAACGTCAGCGTCAGCTCCTCCGACACCTCTTTGAGAAGCTTCAGCGTCCTTGCCCTTTCAATAGTGTTCACCGCTATGAACGGTATCCTTGCAATAGAATATCTTTTCAGCTCTTCCTTTGCTCCGAGAAGATCGCTCATTGTTATCCCTCCGTTATTTCAGATCATTTACTCTGTGATTTTTCAGTATGACAGCCGTGCGTCCGCTCCTGTCCGATGCCGCCGAGCTTTCAAGCGATGACTGCATTCTGTCCGCCGCATCACGCACCATTTTTCTCACCTGCGAGCGCCGCTCATCTCCGAGAACATTCAGCGATGCGAACCGCATTATAAACTGCATCTCCCTGCGCAGCGAAATCAGCATTGCCGTCATTTCATTGTCATTTCCGCCGAAATGCGCAGTGCTTTTCTGAAATCTTTTCTGCGCATCGCCGAGCCTTTTTTCTATTGCGGATATCATCTCTTTCATGAACATTTCCGCCACAACAGGCTCCCAGATAAATGTTCCGCCCTCCATCGCTTCCATGTTTTCCTCATCATTTTCCCGCTGACGGAAAGCGTCAAACGCCTCGATCCATTCAGCATATGTATCAGGACTTTTCATCGCTTATTTTCTCCTTTTCACCATTATCGCAGGCGGCATTACGTCCCACTCGGGCAGCGCATCCGCAAAAACCGAAGTAACTTCCTCTTCCTCCGCTTCAGGCTCGGACGGCTTTTCCTCATTCTCATCGGCAGCGGAAAATGCGTCCTCCGCATGAGCTGCCTTTTCCGCTGCGGACGTTATGTCCTCAAGCTCCTCCATAGGCTCGGCAGCGGAATTATTGCCGTCCGCTTCCTCAAAAGCATCCTCAGGCTTATTATCAGCATCGTCAAAATCCTCAAGATCATCATCAAAAGCCTCAAGATCATCAGCTTTTTTCTCATTCAGATCTGTCATATTCTTACCCCCTTATAATAAAAAGCATTGGAATTATGGAGAAGAAATCGCTGCAAAAGCCTTGATATATGCAGTTTTGCGGCGGGATATCCTCCATAATTCAATGAGTTTTCAGTATTAAACCTTGACCTTTTTCATCGAATCGCTTGCCTTGTATATGTACTTTTCGGGAGAAAATCCCTTGAACATAGTCTCGACAGCCTTGCTTTCATCGGCATATTTCTGATATTCTCTGCGGTAGCTGAAAAGCTCAGCCATTATGCGGCGGATATCCTGCGCAAAGCCGTCACGCACCTGCTCGTATCTCTTTTTGATGTTTTCAATCTCCGGCTCAATGGATTTTCTTGTGCGCTCCCTGTCATAAAGATAATATCCGCCGAATGCACCGACTATTGCGCCCGCAATAAGCCAGAAGGTTGCCTTGAATGTCAGCGCAAAGCATAATACCGCAACGGAAAGGAAAACGATCGAAAGCACAGTAGCGATCTTGACGCTGTGTTCCAGCTGCAGCTTCATGGCTTTTATCTCATCATTCATGCGCTTGTCAACGAATCGGTTCATCTCATCATTGACCTCGCTCACTTCCTTGCCCGTCGATGCACGGAACTCAAAATCCCGTACCTTAAATGCGACCGACTGCGGATAATCCATGCTGTTCTTCGCAGTTATATCCCTGTATGAATTCAGTATCACATCCGATGAAAGAGCTATCGCAAACTTTCTTGTTGATACGCTGTTGTATTCACCGCGTCCCGATGCAGCGTCCATAAGAAGCATGGTAAAATCGCACTTCCTGTCGAAGATCGCCTGCTCTCTTTTTGCCTTTGCTTCAGCCTTGCGTGAATCGCCTTTGTATTCGATGATAAGCGAGTTGTAGCGCTCCTCATCTCTCAGCGGACGCTCGTCCTTATCGAAATCCGACGCAAGATGCATAAGCACATCATCAAGCTTTTTCTTCAGCTCTGTGTGGTCAACGGGAGCGTCCATGATCTTCATGTAGTTTTTCATGATAACAGGATTAAGATGCACCACAGAAAGGCACTCCTTCATTCTGCCCCAGCTTTTGCAGTGTTCCGCAAGCAGCTTATAATTTCCGTCAAAGTCATATTTTTTCCAGGCAAGCATGCCGCCCTTCCACGCCTCGATCTGATGCTCCATGTAGTTGTCCTTTTCGTTCAGTATCCTGAGCCAGTCCTTCATGCAGACAAATACCTTGCCCTCCGAATCCGAGCCGAGAAGTCCGTTTGCAAATGCATCAAGCACGAAAACACACTTTACATCAAGGTTTTCGGGATCCTGATTTTCAATGTATCTGTATGTCCAGAGATAGCAGGCATTGAACCTTGCCGCACGTCTGCTGATAAGAGCAAAGAACAGCGATGACAGCGTATCATTGCGCTTTACGGCTTCAAGGACAGCCTTTTCCGCAGTCTCCCTGTCATCGTTTATCCATGCGGAAAGTGCGCATATGCAGGGAGCGAGCCAGTAGCCGGGAGTGGTTATCATCATCTCGTCGGAAACGAAGCCTATCGTGTCCTTCTTCACTATGCCGACATCTGTAGCCTGAAGTATTCCGACTGCCGTTGAACGTATCTTTGCATAATTTCCGTACTTTCTTTCAAGCTCCTGACGTATCTTTACAATTCTCGTTTCAGCGACCGAAAGATTGTGCTTCATCTGCTGATCGTACATCATGTAGTCAAGCACTTTTCTGATGTCCTGAACCTCTTTCTCTACCTGCTCAAGCTTTGTATAAACATGATCGACCTTCCTGCCGACATTTGATACATTGCCGTTTGTTGCTGCAACTGCCGCAGCAACCCCGGCCACCTCAGTTTCAACACGGCTTATATGACTGTTCAGCATATTGATATCGCCTGTCGTTGCATATGATGCATATGATGCCATAACTATTCCCCTTTCATTATCTCAGTGATCTTATCATAAAGCTCGTCCGAAAATCTTTGCTGCGATACCGCACTCGGGTGATAATCCGAACCGTACCCCTCGCTTTCCATCTGCGGACCGAACCTGAAAAATCCGATGCTTTCATCGCCTGTATCAGCGGAATATACTGCCTGCGCCGCCTCGATCACATCAGCGAGATTTGACTGCTGTATCCCCGAAACGCATAATATGTAAGCACAGGGATTTTCCGCCCTGACCTCGCCTATAAAGCTGCGGTAAGCCTCGCTGAATTCCGCCTCCCTCTCGGGTATGCCCGAAGTATAGCTGTTGTCATTGGCTCCCAGCGCAATTACGCATATGTCAGGCTGAAAACCGCCGCTGTCCCACATGATATCGGGCGACCTGAACATATCTGCATATCTGTAAAGCTCGGGCATAAGCACACCGTCAGTGTTTTTTTCATGCTTCGGAGAATATCTCGAAAGCACGCCTATCCCATTCATGGCAATGATGCTGTAATCCGCACCAAGACGTTCAGCCGTCAGCGATGCATATGCCTTTGTGCCGTCCTCGTCCGCAGTCGAAAACGGAACATTCGGACCGTCCGCAAGCACACCATAGCCGCAGGTCAGCGAATCGCCGATGAATTCTATCTTCATTTCCCTGTCCGCTGACGGTCTGCATGCATCGTAAGATACCGTGTCGATGCTTTCAATGCCTATCGACGAAAATGCCGCCTCGGAAAGCTTTGTGATCGTTACTTCACATTCCGCAGGCACGTCCGACGAAAACACATCGAACGTCTGCCTTTCGGAAAGCACCTGTTTAACGACCTCACCGCCGTTGACAGTTATCATAAAAAACGGCAGCGCAGCTTCATCGTCATATACCTCGGGAACAAGCGTCACGCTTGCCTTTGTCCCCGTAAAAACGAACGATGCGGATGAACATGTGTATCCCAGCCAGCGTGTGTTCCCGTCAAAGACAGTCCGCCCCGACAGCTTTGAATATTCGTCCGATGCAGGCACGGAAAACTCCGACAGCACCGCATCATTCGCCGTTTCGGAAACCGTTATGCTTTCAGCCGTCACAGCTTCCGTTTCCGCAGCCATAGCCTCACTTTCGGGTAACACCGTTTCTTCCGTGAACGTTTCGCTCTCGGTATTTGCGGACGTTCCGGCATATGTCACGTCGGGGACATTTTCAATGGCAGTGCAGCCCGACATGAGCATAAGTGCCAGTGCCGCAGACATTACTCTGTATTCGTTCATGTCATATCCTCCGATCAGGGCAGCTCTGTCTGATAAGCAGTGCCGTCCTCATCAAAATAGTAGATCGTCCTGCCTATGATATCGAATTCCCTTGTGATGCTTATTCCGTAATATGATGTGTTATTGCTGAAATCACTCTTTGATATTTTTAACAGCTGATCTGTTCCGTTTGAATTTACAGCCGCATAGATATAATCATTATTCATATTGAATGAATATACCTTAAGCCCGTTAAAACTGATGCCGTCTTCCAGGTAATCGTAATATATTGAATATTTTGCAACAGCATCATCGCCGTACAAACCTTCCGCACTTAAATAAATATAGCCGTCCTCAACAGTAAAGAATTTTATCTGATATGATGCATTCAGAATGTTGTAAGTAACGGAAGTTCCGCTGTCAATGTTGTAACATATCACACCGGTGCTGTCCGATGTCAGATAGTAAACGCAGCCGTCCGTTACGAATGAGCCGTAGCACGGCGAATTGATGATGACACGCTTTCCGCTGCCGTCAAGATTTGCTTCGCAGAACACATCATTCTCACGGAAATACAGCTTTCCTCTGTCGATGTTAAACCTCGATACCTTGGAGGAAGAAAGCTTGGTTTTCTGCGTACGGTCGGGCTTTATCCTGTAAAGGCAGTTGTTGTCGGAATATGTTCGGTAGTATATCCAGCCGTCATAGTAAAGAACGCTGTCGGTGTAGTCATCGGTGATTGTTCCGCCGTCTGGGAAACCAAGGCTATTATAGCTCAGTACCCAGTTATAACCATCTAATCCTCCCGCATAGTATATAGCTGTAGAATTGTCAGTTGTATATGCCGAATAGTTCATTATGTTTCCTATACTGTTTCCGTGAGGATATATTATTGCTTTTACAGGATCAATTAGAGCCTTACCATAATACGTCATATACGGTTCGATTTTGTCAAAACCTACACTGAAATAGCCGCCATATTGGGAATAACTTTCGCAAAAGATCATTATTCCCATATTTCTTTCTAAATACCATTTTAACTCACCGTTAAGCACATAATCTCTCTGTGCATTGATATCATCGATATTGGCATTGATGCTTTTTTTCATCTCTTCAAAGATAGTTTCACGAAGATCTTCGCTGTCATAAAAAAGATCATCAAAAAATATTTCCTTATATCCACTGTCAGTTAGATCAAAGCTTCTGAAAAAATTCGAGGAATCACCTCTGTTATCAGAATCAGAAAATTCTTTCTGCGATTGTGTAATACGAAACGATGCATAGTTTTCTGTAATTCCTTCAAGAGCTATTTCCGTAGTATCACATGCATTTCCTTCACTGTTCTCTTTTTTCAGCTTAAGATTTTTTTTCAGATTCGTTTTTATGAAATCGTCTGTATAATAATCATATTCAGCGCAAAGCTTTGAAGAAACAGTATTTACCTTGCTATCAAGCACACTGTCACCACAGTCATAAGTGTAGGATACTATTCCTTCTGAATAAAAAATCGAATCATTATAATAGTAATCATACGCACCCGGGACTCCATCAGAACTTGCCCATGATCTTGCTCCATCAGGTGATATAAGATAAGCTACCGGCGTCAGCTCATACAAATAATCTTTTTTAACATACTCCTCATTGGAAGAAGTCTCCGTCTGAGCCTCAGTAACCGTCTCCGTCTTAGCCGCCGCTGTGACCGCAGAACCTTCCGCCGCAGATGAGACCGTTGTTTCCGACACCTCCGCAATAAGCGTTTCTGCATCGACCGCAGGCTTATTCTGCGTGCCGAAATGCACCGCCGCACCTATTCCCAGAACGAGAACAGCCGCACCAGCAAAGCCCAGCAGTATCTTTTTCACAGTGTCATCTTCGGCAGCCGCCGCACTTTTTGCTTCGGCAGGAGTGCTTTCCGCCTGCGGACTTTCTGACGGCTCCGCAGACTGTTTCGCTTCTTCTGCAGTGTCATTTTCTGCGTTTTCCGCTTCTTCAATTTCATCAGCACCGCTGTCATTCCGAGCGGAATCTTCTTCATTTTCCTCCGCTTCCTCGGCGTTTTCCTCTCCGGGATATTCAACGCGCGCTATGCTGACAGCAGCATCCGAAGCATCCTTTACTTCAAGACGTATCGGATGCTTTACACCGAAATATTCGCCGTTTTTGACGCTGCAGGCGAACGATTCCGTGATATCCTCGCCGATCTTTTTCCCATCACCGTCAAGGCATATGACCTTTACATTAACCTCACTGACCGGCTCGTCCGATACCTTTTTCAGACGCACCTGGATAAGCATATCCCCGCTTTCGGCATCTTTAAGAAGCCTTGCGTTTGCGATAACTATATCCGAACCCAGCCTGTCTGTTTTCAGATCCTTTATCAGCTGATATTTTGCCATCTGGTTTTATCCCCCTTATTTTATCATGTCCCTTATTCTGTATATATGCCCGGATATCTCAGCAGGAGATGCCCTGCATGCACCCGACACTGCCATGGTGTGACTCAGGATATATTCAAGCTCCTCCGATACATTTTCGTCCGAGATATGCTTGTCCGAAAGCCCGAAATCATGCCCGTAATATATCTCCGACCTGTCAGGCTCACGCCCGAAAAGTGCGAAAAACAGTATCACTCCGACTGAATATACCGCCGCTGAACGTTCATCGACACACCGTCCCTGTGCAAGCTCGGGTGCCGTGAACATATCGTTGCGGAACGGCACATCACCGATACATTCGGCAATTATCATTATCTCGTCATGCTGAACAAAAACATTGTCCGCACTGAAACGGCATATTTTTTTGCCTGCGCACGGTGCGTCTATCAGCTCAAGACAATGCTCTGCAATATTGAGCGATCTTAACAGCGTGCATGGTGCCGCATCTCTCAGCGAACAAAACGACATTCCCGCATTGAATCCCTGCGAAGCATAGAATTCTGCCCCGTTTATCGTTCCCGAATAACGCAAAATTTACATCTCCTTTTTCGGTTTTATATATAATATCATACAGTCAGCAGCCGTTTGTGAAAGTGTTTTTTTGGCCATTTCTCTTGCAATATATTCTCGGATATGTTACAATAATATCGCATAAAAATGCGTGCAAAGGAGACAGGTTATTATGAAAACAAGCTATACAAACGCCGTAGCCGGCAGATTCAGCAAACTTATCCCCAAGGAAGACTGCTCCCCCGAAGAGATGATGGAGATCTTCAACCGCGACTATTTCAGAGATTTTCCGTCGGGAATTTCCGAGCTTGTCTGCCGTTCAGGATACAGCGGCGATCCTTCCGACACTGCGGCTCAGGCAGATTATCTCTATTCCGCCATGAAAAATGAAGGCGCAGATATCTCCAAAGCTACCGTCAGCGGCTGGCTCTCAGGCACGCATTATCCGAAATACACCTCCATCAACCGCACCCATATGTTTCAGGTCTGCTTTGCCCTGCATCTTGATGCCGAGACAGCCGAGCATTTCTTTGACCACATTTATTTCAGCCGCTTTTTCAACTGCCATAACGAGCGTGAAGCGGTTTTTTATTACTGCATAAAAAACGGACTTTCCTATAACGATGCGCTTGCCATACTCGAACGTATCGACAGCAGCTCATGCGGCGAAAATTCCGATATTCCCGCACCCGAAGCCGCCGAATTCACACTGCACATAAAAAACAGCATCGACATGATAACCGACACCGAGGCACTTATCGAATACATAACCGAACATAAATATTGGTTCAACAGCTGGAATATATCGTCAAATAAAGTTATCAGCGGCCTTATGAACGATCTTGTTCACGAATCCGAGGACATGAAATATCTGGAAGATCTGACCGCATACTGCGCAAAGAGAAATCTGCCGTATCCGTCCGATAAAAACTGCGGCCTGCTTATGCGGCATATCCGAAAGGAATACGCTACACGTGACGGAGAGCTGCTTGAATATTATAAGGGGGAGAAAATAACATCGGCATATTTTATGCTGAAAATAATGCTTGGCGTTGAAGAATCTATAAGCAGCGAAACCATTCTGCCGAGAGTTGTCACCTGCAATTTCCCGTCAAAAAAGACGTTCTCCGATTTCTTCAAAAATCCCACGGCAAACACCTCCTATGACTCGATAAGAAAAATGCTTATCCTCCTCCAGTTCTGGCATTTCTGGTGCAGGACCGAACTCAGCGGAAATGACGATATACCTAATGAGGATCTCTACTCTGCTTTCTGCGACGAAACCAACGACGTGCTTTATCACTGCGGATATTCGACCCTCTACGTCGGAAATCCTTACGATTTTATCTATATGTATGCCGCACGCACTGAATTCCCGACCGAAAAACTGAGAGAATTTTTCGGTTTGATCGAAGAAGAGAAGCGTAAGATGGCAAACAGGAGCGGTGAGCTTTATGACTGACAAAAGATCCCCGCTCCCGCACGGCTTTTCACTCATCTGCGGCGGCACTGCTTACACGATAGACTGCGAGATAGGCAGAGGTTCGACCTGCATAGTCTACGGCGGCAGATATCGGGACAGCGAAAACATGACACATTTTGTACGCATCAAGGAGCTTTATCCGTATGATATGGATATTTCAAGGGATTCGGAAAACCGTCTTGTCCCGCATGATGCAGCCGGATTTTCTCTCCGTGAACAGGATTTTATCTCCGCATATAAACGCAGCACCGAGCTGAAAAGCACTCTCGGGCTGACCAACTCGACCGTCAATCCGCTGGGAATATTCACTGCCTGCGGAACACGGTACATCATGACCGACTGCATCGAGGGTGCTGACAGCGGCAATGCAAGCCTGAATTCCGTTTTCAGGCGCACTCTCGCACTTGCAAAGATCATCGGGAAATACCATGAAAACGGTTTTCTGCATCTCGATATCAAGCCGCAGAATATTCTTCTTATCCCCGAAACGGACGAGCATATCTATCTTTTTGATTTTGATTCAATGCTGAAAAAATCTGACATTGTTTCGGGAAATGCGGAAAAGCTCTCTTTTTCCGATGGATTTTCCGCACCCGAGCTTGTGCGGGGCGAAATGAAAAAAGTCGGTGACACTGCGGATATCTTCTCGGAGGGTGCTGTGCTTTTCTATTCGATTTTCGGCAGAAAACCGACGATCAGTGACCGACGTGCAGGGGCTGATTATGATCTTTCATCAACGGATATAAAAAATTTCTCCCCAGATCTTGCGGATGCACTGACAGAAGTTCTCAGGAAAACACTATCCTCATCGCCCGCACTGAGATATAAAACGGACAGTGAATTCATTGCGGCACTTGAAGAGCTTGTCAGGCTTTCCGATGAAAAGAAGCCGTATATCAACGATAATTTTTCTTATAACTCAGCAAATTTTGTCGGCAGGGAAAATGAGCTTTCCCTGCTTTATGATGCGCTGAATACCCATCATTCCGTCTTTCTTTCGGGAATAGGCGGCATCGGAAAGACTGAGCTTGCACGGCATTTTGCGCATATCCACAAAAAAGATATCGGACATATAATGTTTGTCCCGTTCTCGGGCGATCTCGTCAGCACTGTCTGCGGCAGCGACCTTGACATAGGAAATTTTGAGCGCGGAAAAAATGAAACTGAAAGTGAGCTTTTTTGCAGAAAGCTTTCCGCTTTAAGATCGGCGGCAGATGAAAACGACCTTTTTATCCTCGACAACTTTGATACTGATGATATGAGCGGTCTTATGGAGCTGCTTGAATGCCCATGCCGATTTATCATCACAACAAGAAACGATTTCCGTGACTATGACCTTTTCCAGCTCGATATAGGCGGATTTTCCGATAAAGAAAGCATCATGGAGCTTTTTGGGATATATGACCCGCTGAAGTATGACGAATACGAAAGCGGATATATCGAAAAAATAATTGAGCTTGTCGAGCGGCACACAATGACAGTTGAGCTTATCGCAAAATACCTGAGAATATCAAATGAATTGCCGTCCGTGCTTTTCGGCAGGCTTTCGGAAAATGAGGGCGTTGCGGGGACAGGCGGCGGAGATGTAAGGCAGCGCAAGGACCGCACACTGCGTTCGGCTGCTGTCAGCGCCCATCTTTCGGCACTTTTCGATCTGTCTGCATTTACGGAAAGTCAGCGTGAGGTCATCGGCAGCCTTTCTCTTCTCGGATATGTCCGCATACGCAAGGATGTATTTGAAAGGCTCTGCCCCATCGAAAGCTGCGATGAGGATATCTCCCGCCTGATAAAAAGCGGCTGGATCCGTCTGGACGCTAAGAACGGCAGGATATCGCTCCATCAGGTCATACTCGACCTTGTTTATACCAAGCTTTCCCCGAATGCGGAAACCTGTCCGCATATCACAGACGGAATGCTTTCATACCTGAAAAGGGAGTCGGAAAGCCAGCTTGACAGGGACGTTAAGCGAAATATATCAAAGCTGTTCATGCAGCGGATATCGGGCTGCGGACTTGCCTATGCAGAGCTTGCGGCAGTGTTCTGCGAGAAGATATCAAACAGGGAATATCTGCTTGACAATGCCGAAAATATCTGCATTTCGCACGGCGGAAGTGCTGCGGCGGAGCTTATTTTCAGGATATATCTTCTGCGTCTTGAACTGTGCGAAAAGAATGACGACCTGTTATTTTACGAAGCCGATGAATATTCCGCATTCACTGAAAGAGTGACATCATATGCGCAGAAGGCTTTTTCGGCTGCGGAAGAATATGCGAATGACGATGCATATCTGACCGATGCCTGCCTGAAAATTGCCGATATTCTTTCGGGGATTGCTGAAACATTCTTCATGTCCGATGACAAATGCAAGGCGGATATTCTGAGATGCGCAAAGGGTTATATCAATAAAGCCGAGGAGCATCTGTCTGAGAATATCCCCAAGAAAAAAAGAGAAGGATTTTACAGAAGGCTTGCTGATTTTTATTCGTATGATGACCTGTTTCACGAAGTCCGTTCGGAGATGTTTGCCGATCCGCAGAAATCCGGTCAATATAATCGGGCGGCGGATGATCTCAAAGAAAACAATTGTATCGGCATACCGATAATAAATGAAACCACATACGAGGACATGGGCGACGAAGCCAGACAAAGGGGCAGGTTTCACAAGGCAATAAGGTATTACAGAAAGCAAAAAACAAACCCTGTCTATTTCGGCGTGATATGCGAAAAGATCGCAGAATGTTATATCGCAGCGGGCAATTACAAAAAAGCCGAGGCCGAATGCCGAAAAGCCGTCGATACAGATCCGCCCGACCTTTCGGTATGCACTCTGCTCCTCAGGATCCTTTACAGGGGCGGCAGATATGCAGAATATGCGGAATATGCCGAAAAACTGCTGGACGAATGTTCAAAAACAAAGGACATCTACACCGAAAGCGCCGTCATTCAGTACACGCTTTATGGCTGTTACTGCCTTTACAGGACAGCAGGAAATGATACTGAAAGCAATGAACGGTGGAAAAAGTGCCTTGATATCTTCCGTGAAACGGAGAAGCTTCCGTCGCTCATGGAATTTCTTGAAGAGCCTCTGACCGAATATGCCGAAAAGGAAAAGCACGGGCGTGATAAGCCGCTCTTTCTGCTTGACTGCGCCCGCAGAATGTATTCATATTCCGATAACTGCGTGCTTTTTGAGAATGTCATTGGAATGTGCGAAGATAATGCCGTGTATGCGGATATTGCGATAACAGCAATACTTGAATATGCGCAGCACCTGCTCACGTCCGATAAAAAGCGCACAGAAAAAATGTGCCGAAAAGCCGAGGATATTTTCTTCTCCGACTGCATCGGAAATCTGCCGCTGAGAGATAAAATGTACTGCCTTATCGGTGACTGCCTTTTCTCCGCATTTGATTCCGAAAAGGCAGCCGATGCTTACAGAAAAAGCAATATTTTTGCATACATCGAGCGTGAATGCAGCGGAAAAATACCCGAAGAACAATTTGCATTATGGAAAGACGCCGCCGACAAATACAGATGTGCCGAAATGCCTGAGATGTCCGAAAAGTGCCTCGATATGGCTCTGAATGTACTGCGTCCGCTGATAAACAAAGAGGAATTTGCACAGTGGGACAACATTTCATCGTTTTTCACATCTTTCATGACAGAAACTCAGTATCATGCGAAAAGAAAACAGCTTGCATATGAAGCTGTGCCGTATGCGCTCGATTATTTTGAACATAACTGTGACGATTCAAACAGCATAAACCATGACCGATTTGACGCTGTCAATAGCCTTGCGGGATATATGCAGACCGACGGTGCCGAATCTGATGCAGCGATCCTGAACGTCATGTCAGCGGCAGCAGCTGCGGGTGCTGATATCACTCCGTCCGATGCAAAAGCTTTCCTCAGCGGCAGGAAACTGCCCGAACTGCTGGATATTTTCCGAGATTCGCTCTCCTATCCGCTCGATGCCGCTCAGACAGATGACATCATTGAAGCATGGCATTCGTTTTCGGATAATACCGAGAGTGCTAACGTTCTTCCGGAATTTGCTGAGATATTCGCAGAATTTTCCGAAAGATATGAAAAGGCGGAGGTCGAGTTCAGGAAGTAGAAAAATGCCGATATCATCTTCCTGCTCCCCGCTCAGTCGGATAAGCATCATATCGCCCGAAAACAGCGAAGCCGCAGCTTATCGCCAAAGCTGCGGCTTCACTCTCTTGTTTGTATCACACAAAAGTAAAATTATCCGAAAAAGCATTCCCATAAACGAAAAAATGTGTTATAATAAGTCCGTACTCAACAACTGCCCATCGGGCAGTTGTTGGCTGAAAATCCTGTAATACAGGATTTTCAGCGGCACAAATCAAAGATTTGTGCCGTACTACCTGATTAATGTCTGCTTTTGCCGCCGCTAACGGGCGGCAAAAGCAGACATTAATAAAGAAAAAACAAAGGAGAAATCCTATGAAAAACGGTTTTATCTGTCCGAAATGCAAAGCTCCGCTCACTGTTTCGGGCGGTTCACTGCGATGTCCCGACGGACACTGCTATGATATTTCCTCAGGCGGCTACGTCAATCTTCTGCTGTCAAATATGATGAATTCCAAGCTTCCGGGCGACAACAAGCTGATGGTAAATGCACGCCGAGCTTTTTTGAACAAGGGATTTTACCGTCCTCTTGCCGATATCACTGCCGAAACCGTGCTGCGGTATGCGGATAAGCCGTCGGTTGTGCTTGATGCGGGCTGCGGCGAGGGATATTACACGGGGATCATATCCGAGAAGCTGAAAAATGCCTCTGTTTCTGCTGATATTTTCGGGATCGACATATCAAAGAATGCCGTAAATGCCGCCGCAAAGCGTTACAAGGACATCTCATTTGCAGCGGCAAGTGTCTTTCATATCCCGATGGCTGACGAGTCGTGCGACATACTTGTGACGATGTTTGCGCCCTACTGCGGTGAGGAATATCTGCGTGTGCTGAAAAAAGGCGGAGTAATGATAATGGCTATCCCCGGCGAACGGCATCTTTTCGGACTGAAATCAGCTGTGTATGACAAGCCGTATCTCAACGAGGTCAAGGATTATCCGCTGGACGGATTTGAGTTTTTAGGCACAGAAAAGCTTGATTACACAATTGACCTCACATCAAACGAAGATATATCCTCGCTTTTCATGATGACACCCTATTACTACAAGACCTCCGCCGAGGGGCAGAAGCGTCTTGATGCGCTTTCCTCACTCGAAACGGAGGTATCATTTGAAGTCCTATCCTACAGGAAATAACACTAAAAATCGCTTCTGTCAAATGATCCGGCAGAAGCGATTTTTTTATTTCTGTTCATCTATTCTTTTCATGAAGCTGTCAAGCTCTCTTTTAAGACGTGCAACGGGCAGTCCGACGATATTGAAGAAATCGCCGCAAATCCCCTTGACAAGCAGACTTCCCTCGCCCTGAATGCCGTAAGCGCCTGCCTTGTCCATAGGCTCGCCCGACTCGACATATTCCATTATCTCCTCATCGGACAGAGGATAGAATTCCACTTCGGTGACACATGAAAAGCTTTCTTCCGGCTCATCGCCGTATTTTATGCATACTCCCGTAACGACCTTGTGCTTTTTGCCCGAAAGAAGTGAAAGCATCTTAGCCGCATCGCTGTCATCAAAAGGCTTTCCGAGCAGCATATCATCAACAATTACGACCGTGTCACAACCGACAACTACTGCGTTCTTATAATCCTCAGCGACTTTTGCAGCCTTTTTGCATGCAAGCATCTCAGCAGCGTCCTGAGGAAGTATTCCCTCTCCCACCGTTTCGTCAATATCAGCGGGAACAGATTTGAATGAACCGCACACAAGCTTCATAAGCTCCTGCCTTCTGGGCGAAGCGGAAGCAAGAATGATCTTCATAGTATAAAATTCTCCGTTTCATTTTCTCAGTAATAAGTGTATTGTATCATAAAAATAATTTCTTCGCAAGTCCCGTTAAATGCTGAAAAAGGCGAAAAACGGCGAAAAAGCACTAGTTTTGTCATGTTTTGTCGAATTATGTCGGATTTGTTTGACAAATGTCGGAATAGTGCTATAATCAAAGAAAATCAGCTGAATTATCACATGATATCTCCCTGAAGAAAAGCTCCCCCGAATTTTTTTCAGGGG
>USNJ01000002.1 GCA_900556055.1 uncultured Ruminococcus sp. | reverse complement strand
AAGTAGAGATAACAGAGCTTGTGACCTACATTGACGGCGAGGAAGCGTCCTCGGAAGTCGTGAACAAGGAAGTCACAGAGCCTGTCGATGAAGTCATACTGAGTGGCACATGCCCCAAAACACCTATCTCACAGCTGACTGCGCCCGATTCGCTCCAGTTTGATGCGAATGGTGTGCCTCTGAATTATTCCAGAGTGCTTACGGGAAAATCCTGCGCATATTCCGCAAAGCCCGGCGCTAAAACTGCCAGCGGACGCACCGCTATGGTCGGATATGTTGCCGTTGACCCCGCTGTTATACCTTACGGAACAGAGCTTTACATAGCAACCACAGACAACTCCGCTGTTTACGGCTATGCTGTCGCTGCCGACACGGGAACTGCCCTCCTTGACGGAAGAATACTCGTTGACCTCTTTATGGAGAGCTACGACGCTTCCTGCGACTGGGGCGCACGTCAGGTGAACATCTACGTGCTGAACTGATAACGGATCATATGCCGCTTCCGATATGGAGGCGGCTTTTTTATTGCATTATGTTCCATTTTGTGGGAATTGAAATGCATACTATTATATAAAAAACGAGATTTTTTTGTCGATTATTACAGCGATATCACAAAAAATACATTTTTCATTGACAATTGCAGTTTAATATGTTAAACTATTCAATGTGAAATATGAGGGAAAAGGGCGGCCGATGTAATAATACAGGCTCTTATCTCAGAATTTGGGGGAATTGAATATGAAGAAAAAGATAGCAGTATCAGCAGCTATGCTCTTTACAGCTGCAATGCTTTCTGCCTGCGGTGCGGCAAAGCTTGATCCGTCCGATTACGTCGATATAGATGTCAAGGGGGCAAACGGCTACGGCAGGGTTGAGATCAGCAAGAATTATTCCGACCTGAGAGATGATATCTCCGATGCTCAGGGCGATGACAGCTCAAAGAAGGAACGTGCAAGAGCTGAGGAATTCGCAGATTCCATCGAGTTTGAGATCACTTCGGACAACGAGAACCTGAAAAACGGCGATGTTGTCGAGATCAGCGTTGTTTATGACAAGGACGATGCAAAGGAATACAAGGTGTCATTCAAGTCCGATTCATTCAAGTATAAGGTCGAGGATCTTGAAGATGCTGAGCCGCTTGATCCGTTTGAGGATCTTAAGGTCGAATTCAGCGGATTTTCTTCCAAGGGAAGATACGATATCGACAATTCCGATGTTGACAGCTATATAAGAAATCAGGTGTACTTCTATGTTGAGGATGCACCCGAGGGACTGAAAAACGGCGATGTTCTCACAGTAAAAGCAGACTGCGACGCTGACAGCCTCCTTAATGACGGCTACGTTCTCACTTCCGATACAAAGGATTTCACCGTTGAGGGCCTTGAGGAAGCAAAGGTCATCGACCCGTTCGAGGGACTTGTTCTTGAATACAACGGCATCGCTCCGAACGTTTCCGTATCCTTCGATATGACAGGCTGCGATGAGTATGTCCGCAACAATGTCGATTTCTATGCAAGCGAGCGCAATCTCTCAAACGGCGAAAAGGTGACTGTTACCGCATCTTACAGCGAGTCAAAGGCTGAGGATAACGGCATTGTCATGACAGCCGATGAAAAGACATATACTGTTGAGGGTGCGCCTTATTACATAACCGATCCCGAGGGCATCGACTTCTCGTCACTTGACAGCGATTTGAAGGATATGATCGAGAGCCAGATCTCAAAAAATCCCGCAGAATACTATGTCGGCGGACCCGTTCACGGCAGATCGCTTTTCACGACTGTTAAATCCAACGATGAATATACAATGAAGAAGATCACATACACTCCTGTCAAGGTAATGTTCTTCAACGCAAAGAATTCTTCAAACAGCATCAAAAACAACCACCTCGTCATCTGGAAGATCACACTGACTGCCGAAAAGACCGACAGAAGCGACGGAAAGGTACATGATACGGTTGAGGTCGGCAAGACAGTTTCGGGCGATATCTACGCTGAAACTTATATCCAGAACATCGCTGTAAACGGCGACGGTTCGCTGAACTATGACGGCGCAAGAGATAAGCAGTGCAAGGTTTATTACACAAACTGCTGGGGTGCTGACTATTTCTGGGACGATAATCTGCTTACAACAAATGCGGATACTATTGCCGAGAGATGGCGTTCAAACAACGTCGCTGACTATAATGTGACTGTATCTGACGGCGAAGAATAATTCAGGGGGTAGGATAACATGAGCAAGAAGTGCAATACCTGCGGCATGGAATATGACGATTCTCTCGATAAATGCCCTGCGTGCAGCAAGGCGGCTGAGGAAGCCGGTTCAGCTGCTCAGGCTGCTGCCGATAATGTGACAAAGATCACACCCGATGCGGCTAAGCCTGCGCAGAACGATGTAAAGGAAGCTGCGGCTGAGGCTGCGGAGTCTATAAAGAAGGCTGTAAAGGCGGCTGCAAGCTCCGTTGCCGACAAGGCATCTGCGGCAGCGTCCGATGTTATGAACAGCGAGGCTGTAAAGGAAGTAAAATCGGGCAGGATCAGCCATAAGACGATAGGGATCGCAGCAGTTGCGGCTGTTGTGATGATCCTTCTGATCGTTATCGGCGTGGCAGGCGGAAACAACTATAAGGCTCCCATCGACCATGCTGTGAAGGGCATCGAGAACGGAAACTACAAGGAATATTTAAAGTGTATGCCGAAGTTCATGTCCTCGGAGCTGCTTGAATATGATGATGACGGATATTTCAAGGATTATTTTTCTGACATCAAGGACGAGCTGGCGGACGAGTACGGCAAGAATTTTGAGATCACCTACACGATAAAGGATAAGACAAAGATCAAAAAGGCAAAGCTCAGAGATATCAGGGAAGATATCGAGGACGAGTTCGACAAGAAGGTCAAGGTGTCTGAGGGCTACACACTTCAGATCAAGTTAAAGATCAAGGGCAGGGACGGCGCAGATAGGACCGAAACGAGCGTCAATGTCTATAAGATAAACGGCAAGTGGTATCTCCTTGACGATTCGGGATTTTTATTCTGATTTTGCATATAATACAAAAGCTCCTGCGGATATTTATCTATCCGCAGGGGCTTTTTCGTATGTATATATCAGTCCGCCGACATCTTGAAACCAAGTCCCCAGACAGTCTGAATGTAAGTTTCATCGGGATCGAGCTTTGAAAGCTTCTGACGTATATTCGAGATGTGGACGTTCACGGCATTGTCCTCGCCGAGAAACTGCTCATTCCACACGCTCTCAAAGATGTTGTTTTTCGTGAATATCTTCTTGGGATTGCTCATCAGAAGCTCAAGTATCAGATACTCGCGCTTCGTGAGGGAAAGCGGCTTTCCGCTGACGCTGACCTCCATGGTCGAGCGGTTTATCTTGATGTTCTTGAATGTCAGCACGTCCGATGATATGCCGCCGCTGCTTCTTCGGAGAAGTGCCTCTATCCTCGCAAGCAGCTCATCGTTGTCAAAGGGCTTGCTTATGAAATCGTCAACGCCCGTTTTCAGCAGCGTGACTTTTGTCTGCTTGTCGTCCTTTGCGGATACTGCGATAACGGGGACGCTGCCCTTGCGCCGCAGATGTCCGAGGACCTCCTCGCCCGTCATTCCCGGAAGCATAAGGTCAAGAAGGATAAGGTCGAAATCCTCACGCTCTGCGCACATGACCGCCTCAGTTCCCGAAAATGCCTGCGCAGTTTCATAATGCGGAGAAAGCAGCTCTTTAAGCATTCCGCTGATATCCGTGTCGTCCTCAACAATTAGTATCCTGCTCATTTTCTGCCGTCCTTTCTCGCCTTAGGCTTTTTTCTTACGGAAAATCCGAAATCCCCGAGCTTTCTGCCGAGCGCAAAATACTCGCCGTGCGAATATGCCATAAGCCCCGCCTGCTGGAGATTTATCTTTCCCTTGCTGTCCATGAAACGTTCTTCAAGGCGCACCTTTGTTATCTCGGCGATGAACATATGATGCGAGCCAAGCTCCTTTATCTCTGTGACCCTGCATTCGAGCGACAGCGGAGATTCCTCGATAACAGGCGCACTGACAGTTTCGCCTGCCGTGAGATGCAGCCTGCATCTGCTTATCTTGTCAATGTCACGTCCGCTCCTTACACCGCAGAAGTCGGTTTCCTTAGCCATTGCCGATGTCGTCAGATTGATAACGAACTCGCCCGTTTCCTTTATGATGCTGTACGAATGTCTTTCGGGACGCACGGAAATGTACGTCATCGGCGGGACAGTGTTGATTATCCCCGTCCACGCTATCGTCAGGACATTGGCTTTTTCCTTTGTTCCGCACGTCACAAGCACGGCAGGCAGGGGAGCAAGCAGCGTTCCCGCTTTAAGTGATATCTTCGGCATCGAGAATGCCCTCCTTTTCGATGAATGCAATAAGCAGCTCAGCGTCCTTTTTCTGCGTTTCTGCGGACGGATGGAAGCGTGCGCCCGAGCCGTCCGTTTCGGTGTCATGCAGCGGGAATTCGAGCGTGTATATATTTTCGCTGATGTTTCTGCGGTATCTTTCCGCCTGCTTTTCTATCTCAGGCATAAGCCCGTTTCCGAGCGTCCCGAGCGTGCAGATAACGGCAGCATCGGGATTTTGTTCATGCACAGCTTCAAGCAGCTTATAATATCCCTCGCCGAATTCATCGGTATATTTGCCGATATCCGCCGTATATGAATAGTCATTCGTCCCGAGATTTATCACAACAATGTCGGGATATTTGTTTCTGCGGACATATTTCACAGGCTCACGGTTATGCGCATTGTCAAAATTGCGGTCCTCATACGGATATAAATCGGGCATCAGCACATAATCCTCTTTAACGCCGGGGATATCCGTGTAGCAGGAAACAACGCCTATCCCGCTCTGCGAAATAAGCTCATAATCCGCCCCGAAATGCTTTGCCGTGAGATATGCATAGCCGATGTGCGGATTTTCCTCAGCAGTCATGAACGGCGAATTCTCGTCCTCGCCCTCAATGCCGTAAGCGCAGGTTATCGAATCCCCGACAAACTGTATCTTGTACGGCTTTTCCCCGGTCGGCGACGGCGCAAAATAGGAAACCGTATGTATGCTTTTGATGCCCATGTCCGCAAACGGCGCTTCCGACAGCTTTTCAATGCGTATCTTCACATTTTGGGGGATATCGCTCTCGAATACCTTGTAGGAATATGTCCCGTCCGCAAGCCTGAAGCGGTATGCGGGCAAGTCGCTGTCATCGTAATAGACAGCGGCATATGCTTTCCGTTCATCGCCGAAGCGTTCGCCGTCCGATGCTATGTCGATGCTGCATGATGTGCCTTCAAACTCAAATTCTATCCCCGAAAGGCTGTAATCGGTGTAGAGGACATCTCCGTCATAGGTCGTCCTGCCGAGTATGCGCACATATTTATCCTCGGCGGGGACGGTGAATTCCGTGCATTCCGAGGGCTTTTCCATGGAAGTTTCAGTCATTTTGCTTTCCTCCGTGACCGCAGATGTTTCGGTTTCGGGGATATTTTCAATATCCGAAGCGCACGCCGACAGCATCGCCGCCGATAAGATAATGGGGATAAATTTTAACTTCAAAAGTACCTCCGTTATTTTCCGAAGTTCATCAGAACATAGTAAAATCCGTTTTCCGAGGGAATGACCGTGCTTATGATATCGCCGTTTTCCTCGGTGTCGTCATAGATCTGCTTATCGACCTCGACATTCACGCCGCTGACGGTTATGTAGTAGAGATCCTTGCGGATAGCGCCGTCCATCTTGTAGCCGCAGAATTTTTTGTCTGCCTTCAGCCTGCATGGACGCAGCCTGCCCGTAAGCTTTCCGATGCCGTCTTCACTGCCACGCTTTTCGTCCCTCAGCACGATGAAGAACGACACCGCAACAACGATCGCCATGGCAAGACGTATCTTTCCGTAGATGTTGAATCCGCCCCAAAGCGATGAAAGTCCGAGGAGAACAGTCGCCAGCGCAATGCCCGCAAGCTTCAGCTTTGGAATGATGCTGTCCGCATTCTTTTCCTCGGGGATTATCTTTGAGATGATGAATTTTTCCTGCCAGTCCTCGATATCCGCAGCATCGCCCGACTGGAGCGCAGCGGCATACTGAGGCTTCAGCACCCTGCCGTTCTGCTGGAACTCATATTCAGTTTCTTCAAAATTGATGTTTTCGCCCGTAAGTTCAGTGTTCATAATATCTGCCGCCTGTAATTTTATTTCAGTCTTCCGACTATTGCGTCAATAGTCTCCTGCGGAATACCGCTGAGCCTCATCTGCTCTATAACAGAATTTATACCGATATCAATACCCTCACGCTTAGCATGACCGAGGGCAGTTGCTTCGACATGGAGAGCTTTTTCACGCATCTCCGCAAGCTCACGGAGCTTTTCGTCGTCGCTCATTCTGTGTATCACTCTTACAGCTTTCTTTATCTCGGGGACATTTGTGTTCTGTAACATATCAAGCTCCTCCTCACTTAATGATATTCCGGACAGCTTTCCGCCTATATTATAACACATTTTCCGCCTGTATGCAAGCAAAAAAAGCCTCGGACAGCCGAACTGCCCGAGGCAAAATTTTCATATTGCCGAAAGATGGGATATCAGAGCTTCCAAAGCTCCTCAGCATACTGTCTTACGGTTCTGTCGGAGGAGAATTTGCCTGCGTTTGCAATGTTCATCCAGCACTTCTTGGAGAAATTCTCTCTCTGCTTGTAATCGTAGAGCGCACGCAGCTTGGTGTCAACATATCCCTCGAGATCGGTCAGGAGGAAGTAGTTGTCGGGCTTGTGCCAGCTTGTGCCGTTGATGAGAGAATTGTAAAGCTCACCGAACATGCCTGTGTCGCCGTCGTTGAATGTGCCGTCAACGAGAGTGTTTACTATTCTCTTTACACGCTCGTTCGTGTAGTATATCTTCTCCTTGGGACGGTATGTGGGACGGATCTTTTCAAGCTCTTCAACTCTTGCACCGAAGATGTATTCATTCTGCCAGCCTGCCTCACGGACGATCTCAACGTTTGCGCCGTCATATGTTCCGAGAGTAACGGCACCGTTCAGCATGAACTTCATGTTGCCTGTGCCCGATGCTTCAAGACCTGCCGTTGAGATCTGCTCGGAGATGTCAGCAGCGGGGATAAGCTTCTCTGCATAGGAAACATTGTAGTTGGAAACGAAGATAACTCTCAGCTTTCCGTTTGTTTCGGGATCGTTGTTTACGAGATTTGCGACCTCGTTTATGTACTTGATGATGCCCTTTGCTCTGCGGTAAGCGGGAGCAGCCTTTGCACCGAAGATGAACACCGTCGGCTGGAGATCGGGCAGCTTATGCTCCTTGATCTGGAAGTAAAGATCCATGATCGAGAACGCATTCAGAAGCTGTCTTTTATATTCATGCAGACGCTTTACCTGGATATCGAATGCCCAGTCGGGTGAAATTTCAAAATTTTCATGCTCCTTGATATATTCGCAGAGCTGTCTTTTCTTTTCATGCTTGATGTCTGTGAAACGTCTGATAACTTCGCCGTCATCAACGTATTTTTCAAGGTTCTTGAGCTGTGAAAGGTCGGTGATCCAGCCGTTTCCGATCTTCTCGGTGATAAGGGAGGAAAGCTCGGGATCGCACAGACCCAGCCATCTTCTCGGAGTGATGCCGTTTGTCTTGTTCTGGAACTTTTCGGGATAGATCTCGTACCATTCCTTCAGAGCATCGGTCTTTAGTATCTCCGTGTGAAGCTCGGCAACACCGTTTACATAAGTGCCTGCGAAGATAGCCATTCTCGCCATGTGGATAACATTTCCGTCAACGATAAGGCGGCGGTCAATGCCTGCCTTGTCAATGCCCTTTGCTGCAAGCTCCTTTTTGAGATGCTCGTTTATCATCAGGATTATCTCGTAAACTGTCGGGATAACGCTCTTGAACAGGGGGATAGACCACTTTTCGAGAGCCTCAGCCATAACAGTGTGATTTGTGTAGCTGCATGTCTTGGAAACGATGTCGAATGCCTCCTTGAAAGACATTCCCTCCTTGAACATGAATATTCTGATAAGCTCGGGGATAGCGACAGTCGGGTGAGTATCGTTCAGCTGTACAGCATAGCACTTTGCAAATTCCGAGAAATCGCTGCCGTGAGTTTTCTTGTACTTTCTTACTATATCCTGGATAGATGCGGAAACGAAGAAATACTGCTGCTTCAGTCTGAGTCTGCGGCCCTTGTCGGTGTTGTCGTTGGGATAGAGAACATCGGTGATAGCCTCAGCCATGATCTCGTCCTCGGAAGCGGCAACATAGTTCTGATTGTCGAATTCGCCGAACTTGAATTTGTCGAGAGCCTCAGCCTGCCACAGTCTGAGTGTGTTTACAGCGCTCATTCCGTAGCCGATGATAGGTGTGTCGTAAGGAACAGCCATAACAGCCTGATCCGCAAATTCAACGAGAACAGCGTCGTTTTCGGCACGGATGCTCCATGCATCTCCGTGTGAGAGCCATACATCGGCAGTTTCGGTCTGGAAGCCGTTCCAAATGCCCTGCTTGAAGAGTCCGTAGCGGTAGCGGATTCCGTAGCCGTCAAGGGGGATAGAGCAAGCAGCGGCGGAGTCGAGGAAGCAGGCAGCAAGTCTGCCGAGACCGCCGTTTCCGAGAGCTGCGTCCTCAATGTCCTCGAGAACGTTCAGGTCGATGCCGTTTTCGGCGAATACTTCCTTAGCGGTGTCGAGCAGGTTTGCGCAGTAAAGGTTATTGAATACAGCACGTCCCATCAGGAATTCAGCGGAGAGATAGTAAGCACGTCTGCCGCTTGCCTGTCTTGCCTCTGTTTCGGCCCACTTGGGCATGATGTCAGCCATAACAGCCCTTGCGACTGCGTTGTGGAGCTGATAGGGTGCTGCTTCTTTTAAAGTTGTTCTGTGATCCGTCATAAGGTTGGCGGTCACAGCAGAGAGAAACTGTTCCTTGTTCATAATAATTTTTTCCTTTCTTTCCATCATCGGGCTTTCCCGAGAAATCACTGAATAATATTTTACCATATTATCGCCTGTGTTGCAATAGAATTCAAGCATTTTTTACGATTTACACTGCTTTATTTTTCATAAACTGTGCATTTCTTACAAATATAATGGCATCAGGGCATATTGTGTATCAATTGTTAAAAATTAGCTTGCTATATTAATATGCCTATGATATAATATGAACATAAACAGCTGTTCAGACATAAGGAGGGGTTTTATGTCAAAGCGTGTGCTTATCAAATGGGGGATAGTTCCCGCACTGCTTCTGATCGTTTATTTTGTGGAGGCATTGTCCGCCGGGGGTAACATAGTTCAGGCGTTCATCGGCATTTTTATCATGGCATTTTTTGCGGCATTGTATCTGGGGTGGCTCTGGCTTCTGCCGCTTGCGCCGCTGTCGATAGCCGCCGCACATTCCAAAAGCAGATGGCTGTATAAATTCGTGCCGCTTTCGATACCGGCGCTTTCTGCGGCATATTTGATAAATCTTTATGACATGGCGAATTTTGAAGATGACATGGCAGAGCTTACATATGACATAAAAATAATGATCCCGATGTTCGGGTCATCAATAGCATTTGCTCTCACTGCTGTTTTGCTTCTTCTGACTGCGGCATATGGTTTTTTCTTTTACGCGATAATACTTGATGAAATAACCTCTCACGTCCGCTCGGAAAGCATGGAAACAGAGCGCATATCCTTCGGTAAATGTGCGATAGGCTGGGCAATATCCGCTTTTGCGGCAATAGCCGTTGTTATCGCCGTCCCGACAGTGAAATACAATATCATGGCAGATACGGAACAAGCCGATGCCGCATATTCGGAAGCGGCAGAACGTCTGCATGATGCGAGAATTGAGCTTCTCGGAAGCATATCGGAGAAATACGGCAGAGATATCGCAAAAATAGGCGAATTTGCGTGCAGATACGGTGTTTCCGACTGGGAATACTGTCAGTCGGAAGCTCTCGAGGGCAGCTGGCGCAGAGTGTTTGAAGAGGGAAACTGCCGCCCCGATATCGTAATAAATAACGGCGGGGCTGAGTTCTATTTTACCGATGATCCGCTGGTCTATGACCCGAGATCCGGAACAGTCAGCCTCGGACATACTTATCATAATGATTACGAAGACGATAACGAATATTACGTCATATAAGGAGATCTGACAATGGAAAATATGAATCCGATACAGAATTCCGAGAAGCTTTTTGATAAGGAAAATGCCGCAAAGTCCGAAAGGGGCATTGAGGAATATAACCGTGTGCGCTGCCGAGGCTGGCTCATCGCATCGGCAGCAGCTGCTGTTATCGCCGCCGCGGCTGCAATTTTCGTGAATACCCCGCAGACCTATCCCTACCATTCCTATTCGCAGAATTATGTTCCGGATAAAAGTCATGATTTTCCCGAATTTGATGATCCGAGCTTCGGTGTAGGCATGTCAACAGACGAGTTCAACAGCAAATACAGCAGGAAATACGTGCTTCGGGTAACGTCCCACGAATTCAGCGGCGATATCCCAGAAGGCTGCATAATCAGGATAAAGAACGCAGAGCATTACGGCAGCGGAATGGCTGTCGCCGAAGCGGTCGTCAGCGACGGAAAGGCGGCGGGTGAAAATGTCTGCGATCTCAGAAATCTTGTCGATCCCGATGAATATTTTGCGGGAAATACGAACACGGAGCTTGTTTCCCACAATGAGTTTTATCTCGCCGACGGTCAGCTTATGACGGTCGATATCAAGTGCGATACGCCGCTCGGAACGGACGGCTGGACAGGCACAATGTACCGCAAGGCAAGCACGGAAAGCGGCGGCGATACCGCATTTTACGGCATACACGAAAAGTTCTCGGGCGAATGGACATACAAAGAACATTTCGCCCTCCTCCTTGACGACTACAACTGCGACAAAAATCCCGATTTCTGCGTAAAAGCAGGCGACAGCGATGACCTTGGGACTTATTATATAATGAAGATGTGTTCATCGAGAGGACTTGAAAATGCTAAGATAAGCACGGCAAAAAACTGGCGCTCCGACGATTTTTATGTTTACGGCGAGTTTGACAGCTCATTCCGTCCATACCGCATAGACGATAACACATTTTTCTTCCTGACCGAAAGCTATGGCGATGTGTATCCCATGGTATACAGAGCTGCGGAGGGCGGATTTTCCTGCCCCTCGGAGCATTTTGAAAGGAACGGCTTCATTTTTTTCGCAGGATATTATGACGGCAGACTTTCGGCGGGTGCTGTAAAAACCGATGGCAGTCCGTCCGAAATATCCTGCGGTATGCATATCGAATATCTTGACGGAAAGGTCTGGCGCAGGCTTGGAAAAACCGAACATATAAGCGGAAAGACCAATGATTTCGGCAAATTTGAGCTGACTGAGGATATCGCCCTTGACAGCGGACATTACCGTGCGGTGTTCACCGATGGTGACCTGTTTGCCGCCGCAGAATTTACAGTGAGATAAGCAGGTGGTTACAGGAATCTTACAATACGGGAAAAATAAGGTTACAGATGAAAAAATCCCCTGTTCTGCGTTGTTTTTATTAGTGGGATTTGTTCAATTTACCATAGTGAAATGGGTGCGCTCTTATTGACTTTTTTAATGAAATGTTATATAATTATGGGTGTGTCAAAATATTTCTGAAAGGATGCTGATTATGGATTCTGACGGGAGTCGGATTTTATATCCGATAAGCTCCGCCCTCTCGGGAGGCGGATCCACCGCCGCTCTGACCGTTATCGTCCTGCTGCTCGCAGTCAAGGCGTTTTTCGCCGCATGTGAGTCCGCAGTCACCGAATTCAACGACCAGAAGCTGAAAAATCTCTCCGAAAAGGACAGCCGCGCGGCTATTCTTATGAAAATAACCGCCTCGCCCTCCTCAATGATGACGTTCTCTCTTTTCAGGGTTCTTTCCGTCATTGTCGTGTCTGTGCTGTCCGCTGCCGCACTTTTCCCGCCGCTTTATAACCGTTTTTCGGATATGATGAGCGGTCTGCGGGAAAACAGCCCGTATGCCGCAGCTTTTCTTGCTGCTCTCGGCGCTCTTCTTGTTATCATTATCCCCGAATGGCTCGTTATCTCCGCATTTACCGAGACTATGCCAAAGCAGCTCGTCAGGAAAAATGCCGAGAAATTCGCCCTGCGTCACTGCCGTGCGATAAAAGCGCTGACGGCTGTGCTGAAGCCCGCTTCCGCTTTATCATCACTGATAACGTCTGCGGGACTGAAATTGGCAGGCATTACCGATGCCGGCAAAGATACCGTCACCGAGGAGGAGATCCTCATGATGGTCGATGCAGGCAATGAAACCGGCGTGCTTGAGGAAAGCCAGAAGGAAATGATAAACAATATCGTCGAATTCGGCGCACTTACTGCCTCCGATGTAATGACCCACAGGACTGACATCGCTGCGGCAGAGCTGAATTCAAGCCTTTCCGATGTCGTGAATACCGCCATAAGCACGGGATTTTCAAGGATCCCCGTTTATGAGGATACGATCGACAGGATAGTCGGCATAATAAACGTCAAGGATATGCTCTGCCTTATAGGTTCCGAGGATACTTCGGGATTTAAGCTTGAAAGCATCATGCGAGATGTCTGCTATGTCCCCGAATCGGGAAGCTGTGACGATGTTTTCAGAGAGCTGACCTCACGGCATATAGGCATGGCCGTCGTTACCGATGAATACGGCGGAACTGCGGGCATTGTCACAACGGAGGATCTTGTCGAGGCTATCGTAGGCAATATCCAGGACGAATACGACAACGAAACTGAGGATATAGTCGAAGTATCCGACGGAGTTTATATCGTTGACGGAACAGCTGACCCTTACCGCACTCTAGGCAGCATCGGGATAAATATCCCCGAGGAGGACGATTTCGATACTGTCAGCGGATTTGTTGTAAGCCTGCTTGGGGGACGTATCCCCGAAAACGGCGAAAAACCGGTAGCAGTATGGGAAAATGCTGAATTTGCCGCTCTTGTGACCGAGGATATGGCAATACGCCGCCTTAAAGTCACAATAAAGCGTGACGAAGATGAAAAAACGGAAAATGACGGCGAAAATGCCGCATCAACTGAAAGGAATGGTACATAAACATGAAGAAAATTCTGAGCGCATTACTTGCTCTGGCAATGTGCGGAACCATGCTCGCAGGCTGCAGCAGCACCGATGACAGCTCTGCTGAGCTTCCCTCTCTTGAAACAGCCGAGACTACCACCGTTTCTTCCGCAGAGACAAGGGAAGTGACTACCACAACAGCTTCCGAAACGACTGCTGAGGAAACAACAACGACCGAAGAGGAAACTGAGGAGTCTGAAACAGAAACTGAAACTGAGACCGAAACCGAAACAGAAACCTCTGCCGAGACAACGACCGCTGCCACAACAACAGCTCCTGCCACAACAACAGCTCCCGCAACAACAACAGCTCCCGCAACAACAACTGCCCCCGCTGCAACTACCACAGCCGCAACAACGACCGCTCCCGCAACATCCGCAACAACTATCACAACAGCAGCCGTTGAGGCAAATGTTACCGAGGACGGAGAGCCTGTTGTTCCCACTCTGGTTACTCCGCAGAACAGATACGGCTATCAGCAGCTGAATGCGGCAGAGCAGAAGCTCTATACCGATATCGTTGACGCTGCAAGAAATCTCAGAGGCATCGTCAAGACCGATGTTGACCAGAATACATGGTTCAAGGTCTTTGCTATGGTATATAATCAGGAGCCTCAGCTTTTCTACCTCGACCCCGGCTCGACATTTGACGGAAGCAAGGGCAGGATCAAGTTCCTTTCCGCTGACAGAAATGATATCGCTCAGAAGTGGGCAAGCATGGAATCCGTTATGAATTCCCTCCTTGCAACAGCCAATCAGAAAGGCTCCACAGTTGAAAAGCTCAAAGTATTTCACGATTACATCGTTCTGAATAACGTTTTCGCTGAGGAAAGCGGATATAATTCAAGCGCATACGGCGGACTCTGCACAGGCGGTCTTCAGTGCGTAGGATATGCAAAGACAATGCAGATCCTCTGCGACAAGGCAGGCATCTACTCAATGGTTATCACAGGTCTTGGCGATGAGGGCGCTACTCATGCATGGAACATCGTTTACTGCAACGGTGCGTACTATAACCTCGATACAACATGGGACGATCCTATCATCAATCCCGTTGTAAAGAACAACCTGAGATACAGATACTTCCTTATTCCCGATTCATGGATCCACAACATCACTCATTTCAGCATCAACGAGCGTACACTTGCCAACGGAACAGTTATCAAGTTCTTCACACCTCCCGCATGCACATCCACAGCTTCCAACTACTTCGCTGTATACGGCAAGCTCGCATCCACTAAGGAAGAGGGCGAGAAGATCCTTTACAGTGAGATCCTCCGTGCTGCAAACTCAGGTATGAGAGTTGCTGAAGTAAGACTTTCCAATGAGGCTGCATTCCTCGAAATGAAGAAGAACCTCGCAACATATGCAAACTGGGCAAAGACTGCCGATACTACATACAAGGTTACAAATGTCGGAGGACGTACAGATGCAACTATGTATATTATCGAGCTTGACCTTGCTTATTGATCGAAAGGATAATAGAAAATGAAGAGAAAACTCGCAGCTGCACTTGCACTGCTTATGTCCGCAACAATGCTTTTCACAGCATGCGGAAAAAATGATGCATCGGGCGATGATGAGGAAGTAAGCGTCATCTCCACTGTTATCGAAACAGATGCTGACGGAAATGCCGTAACAACAGCAGCTCCCGAAACAGATGCCGACGGAAATGAGATCCCCTCCTCCGAAAGCGAAACTCAGACCGCATACGAACGCTCCGATGACGAGATCGCAAGCATATTCGCAGAAACAGAAGCAACTCAGACCGAGGAGCTTGGCACAACTACTGTCGATATCTCCAAGAGATATGCTTACGATACCCTGAGCGACTCCGAAAAGGATCTCTACAACAAGATCTTTGACGCTGCAAAGACCATGCAGTGGAAGGTCGATGCGAATGTTGACGATCTTACATGGAAAAAGGTGTTCGGTATCGTTTATAACCAGGAGCCTCAGCTTTTCTACGTTGTAGGCAAGGTGCTGAACGGCAGGATCTCTTACCAGCCGCTTACGAACGATCAGATCAAGTCCATGACCGATGAGATCAACAAGACTGCCGACGCTCTCGTTGCTGAGGCAAACAAGCTCTCTACCGATTACGACAAGCTGCTCTATTTCCACGACTGGATCGTGCTGAACTGCACATTCGACGGCGATGACGAAATGAGCAGAACCATCTACGGCGGCCTCGTGAACAAGAAGGTGCAGTGCCTCGGCTATGCAAAGACCATGCAGTACCTCTGCGACAAGGCAGGCATCCCCTCAATGGTCATCACAGGCTCGGGCGAAACTGCATCACACGCATGGAACCTCGTAAACCTCGACGGCGAATGGTATAACCTCGACACAACATGGGACGATCCCATCATCGACCCCGTTGTTCCGAACAACCTCTCACATAAGTATTTCCTCGTGAAGGACTCCGAGATCCACAATATCTCTCACTTCAAGATCAACGAAAAGGTCGGCGGAAATGACGAGTTCCTCTACTTCCAGCAGCCCGCCGCAACAGCTGACAAGTACAACTACTTCAAGATGTCAGGCAAGCTGTTCTCCGATCAGGCTTCTGCCGAAGCAGCTCTCAAGGACGCACTGAAGGCAGCGGCAAACAACAAGGAGCGCTGCGTTGAGATCCGTCTTTCCGACAAGTCCGTTTATGACGCTATGAAGGCAAATCTCGCAAGCTATTCCGAATATATCAAGGGCGAGAATTCCGCCGTAGCAAAGGTCTATGCAAACAATGATGATGCTCTGCTCATCATTCAGATCGACCTTGCATATTAAGGAAACGCTGATCAATACGTTTCTGCCGTTTTTCCCAACCCTCTCAGTGACGGATTTTCGAGCGTTGCTCAAAACGGCGAAACGAACGCTTCGCTTTAATCAGCTTTTTCCTGATAATTATCCGATTTCCGTACCCGTGCAGAATTTCCTGCACGGGCGGAAATTTAGGGATTCCCTTAACAATTGATACGTAAATGCCGCAAAAAGGTGTTGTTATGAGATTTTTTCACGATTTTTTATCCCGATATGACCTTCGGCGGGCGATATGCATCTGCGCAGTGCCGCTCATGCTTATGTCAGGCTGCTCGAAGGACGAAGATATCACGGTTATCGTTCCCGATGAAACAACTGTCGCAGAAACGGAAATAACCACGGATAACGAAACCGAAGAAAAATACGCAGGCTATGCTTTCAATGCCCTCTCCGATAAGGATAAGCAGCTCTATACGCTTATTGCCGACGCAGCAGAGAACCACGAAAGCACAGTATATTTCCCCGAACCGATAAAATGGGGCGATTTCCGCAGACTGTATATCGCCGTATTCAGAACGGAGGCACAGTTCTTCTGGATGTCGCAGTCCATACCCGTCATTGATTTTGAAAAAGAGATCACCGAAGCTCCTCTCGGATATAAATATACCCCCGAGGAATGCAAAAAAATGACGGAGGAGATAAACTCCGCAGCCGCACCGTTCCTCGAAAGCATAAAGGATATGTCCGATTACGAAAAGCTGAAGGCTATCCACGATCTTACCGTCCTTAGCAATAACTATGTCTGGGAGGACAGCGAGCATACGGGCGATATCTACGGCGGCATGGTCAGCCATGAGATCCGCTGCGAAGGATATTCAAAAACAATAAAATGGCTCTGCGACATGGCAGGCATAGAAAACACCGTTGCCGACGGAAAAAGCAGCGGCATCTCACATTCGTGGAACAAGGTCAGATGCGGCGGACAGTGGTATAACCTCGACGCTACATGGGACGATCCCGTGGTATCCAGCGAAAAAATAAGGAAGGAAACTTATGTGAGATACGACTACTTCCTTATCCCTGACAGCGATATAATGGGCAGAACACATTTCAGGGACGAGGGGGATTACGTTCTCGATGTCCCCGAATGTACAGCCACAAGCGAGGGCTATTTCTGGAAGGAAAAGCTCTGCGCATCGGACTGGAGCAGCTGCAAAGCCATGCTCAGACGTGCATCAGTCAGCGCAGTATCCGAGGGCAGGGCAAATGCCGAGGTAAGATTTTCGTCAGCCGAGGCTTACAGCGATGCCGTCAGCAGGCTGTTCGGCGGCGGTGAGATATTCAGCATCATTTCCTACGCCGATTCTCAGGCGGGCGGGAACGTCATATCATCATCAGTCTATTCAAGAAGCACAAACGATGACCTTATGATAATCAATATTTCATTCTGCTACAATTGAGCGGAACATTTCTGCCGTTTCTCAAAATAAACAGCCGAAGGGCTTTCCTGTATAAGAAAGGATAATGATGAATTTGTTCAAGAGATTTGCCGCTGCGCTCACAGCAGCAGTAATAACTGCATCAATATTGGCATCATGCGGAAAGGTAAACGAACCCGATCTCGATAAGGATCCGCTGCCGACCGTGCCTGCGGAGACTTCCGATACGCTCCGTGCAGAGGTCACAGCGATAGAGATGGAGGAGGAAACGGTCATCCCGTCCGAAACGGAGACTGAACCCGAAACGGAAGCCCCGACCGAAACAAAGACCGAGACAAGCCCCGAAACAAGGACAGAAACCACAACTATCCCGATAACGACTCCGACAACGCTCCTGCTGACAGTCACTCCGCCCGAAACGGAAACCACACTGCCGACTGAGACTGCCGTACCAGGGGAAGCCGCAGCGCCGCAGACAGGATCAGCCGTCACAGTGAACACGGAGCCGCCGCAGACAACTTCGCATCAGACAACAGCTGCGCCGCAGACAACAACGACAGCCGCATCAACAACAGCTGCCCACGTTACGGCAGCAGCACCGACTGTCAATAAGGTCACAGGCAAGACTATCATCACACGTCCGTATTCATATTATAAGATGACAGCCGACCAGCAGGCACTTTATGACGATATCTACAACCATGCTATAAATCTTGACGAGCAGTTTGATCTCGCCGTTCCGACCGAACCCGATGATATCGCCGTTGTTTATGAGGTCATGGTGAATGAGGAGATAGAGCTTTTCTATCTCGACAGCAAGTTCTATTACTCGGGAAGCCCTGCCGATAAAATGAAGCTGAGGTATACCGATACCCCGTCAAATATCCGCAAAAAGCGCAAGGATATGGATGCCGCAACGCAGGAGATACTCTCAAAGGTCACATCGGGAATGAGCGATTACGATATGGTAAAGCTTTTCCATGACGAGATCATAAAGAACGTTACATACGATACGAGCGGCGAAAACAACGTCTACGGCGCATTTGTGAATAAGCGGACTATGTGCCAGGGCTATGCGGGTGCGTTCCTGCGCCTTTGCAATCTCACGGGAATACCCGCACTCAGCATCACAGGACAGACAAATGAGCCGCATATGTGGAATATGGTGAAGATCGACGGCGAATGGTACCATATCGACCTCACCTGGGACGATCCCGATAAGGAGGACGCTCCCGAATTCGCAAGATACGACTACTTCGGCCTTGACACCGCAACGATAAAAACACTCAGAACGATAGATCACTATGATTATGCCCTGCCCGAGGCAGCGTCCGACAGATATAACTATTTCGTATATAACAAACTTGTAGCGACCGATTACGAGGGCATGAAGATCATGCTGAAAAATGAGATGTACAAGGCAGCAAAGAACAGGGAATACGGCGTTCAGGTCCGCTGCGCATCGTCCGAGCTGACGAAAGAGGTCATCACGAAGATGCTCGAAAGCACCAATGCCGAGGGCTTTGACCTTCTTGAAGAGATAAACACAGCTATGGGCGGATCGTACATAGAAACAAATTCCATCTACTATTCCGCAGACGAGGGAACGAGAGTTATCAAGATATTCCTGAAATACGTCTGATGCGCATTATGCGTAAAGGAGAACCGACTTGAACAGAATAAGACTTTCGGCTGCGCTCACAGCTGCCGCAGTCGCCGTATCCATGCTGACTGCCTGCTCGGGCGGGGACACATCCGAAACGGATACGGAACCCGTGAACATAATATCCGACGGCACTCAGTACGAGGAGGAGCCTCAGATGCCGTCGCTCAGCGATTATGTTCCGAACAGCGATGAATATTCCGACTGGGAAACGAGATACGGCTATTTCCAGCTCGATGATTCGCAGCGTGAGATGTATGACGCTACCGTCAATGCGCTGAAAAACTATTCGCAGTCGATGCCGCTTTTTGCCGATTCGCAGACGTACAGCCGCATACTCTACCTTATCGCCATCGAGCAGATGTCCGTGTTCTACCTCAAACAGGCAACACCGACGCTCAATGAGTCGGGAAGATACTTTGATGTGGAGTTTTCGTACAGCTATCCGTCCGCACAGTCCGAGGAGATGAATAACCTCGCAGCCGCCGAAGCCGAGAATATAATCTCGCAGATACCCGACGGCGCAGACGATTACGAAAAGCTGAAATTCATTCATGACTGGCTCGTTCTGAACGTCGAAAAGGATACGGAATCCCCGCTTTCCTCGACTGTTTACGGCACGCTCATCAAGAAAAAGGCACTCTGCGAGGGATATGCAAAGTCGTTTTCGTATATGTGCAACCGTCTTGGCATCGAAAATATCATCGTCACGGGATATACAGATGTCCCGCATATGTGGAACATGGTCAGACTTGACGGCGACTGGTATCATGTCGATGTTACGTGGGACGATGTTTCGATGGATCTTGAGGATTTCGTGTCCTATCAGTTTTTCCTCGCCGATGACCGAACCGTTATGGAAAACCGCACGATCGACAGGACCATATACGTCCCGCCGAAGGCAGGCGGAACAAAGTATAATTATTTCGTCCATGAGGGATTTCTGGCGGAAGCATCAGCGGATTATCCCGAGGTGCTGAAGCAAAGTATTATACAGGCAGTAGAAAACGGCAGGGATTATGCAATGATAAAGCTGGGCTCAGCACAGGAGTATGTTTACTTTCTGAATGAGATAAATGCACGTTCGGACGGCATTGATAAGGCTATATATCTTGCAAATAAGGAGCTTGCCGAAAAAAATATTACAGTGAACATAACATCAAGATTTAACGCAGACGCATATCAGACGGCTGTTTTTATACTTGATGTATATTAGGAGATACAGCTATGCATGACATCTGGAACCCGTGGCACGGCTGCAAAAAGATCAGCGAGGGCTGCGAAAACTGCTATATGTACTACCTCGACCGCAAAAGAAACATGGACGGCTCGAAGATATTCCGCACAAAGGAGGGCTTCGATTATCCGCTCCACAGGGACAGGCGGGGACAGTACAAAATAAAAAGCGGCGAAAGGCTGCGTGTCTGCATGACCTCCGACTTTTTTCTGGAGGAGGCGGACGAATGGCGTCCCGAGGCATGGGATATAATGCGCCGCCGCAGCGATGTGAAGTTCATGATACTCACAAAGCGTGCCAATAGAATAGAAAAGTGCCTTCCGCCCGACTGGAGGGACGGCTGGGACAATATCTCGCTGAACGTCACTGCGGAAAATCAGCGGCGAGCAGACGAGAGGATACCGATACTGCTGGATATCCCCGCAAAGCACAAGGGGATAATGTGCGCACCGTTCATAGGCCCCGTCGATCTCGAAAAGTATCTAGACGAAACTATTGACGAGGTGGTGTGCGGCGGCGAAAACTATGATGGCGCAAGGCCGTGCAGCTTCGACTGGGTGAAGTCACTGCGTGAACAGTGCGTAAGGCATGAGGTGAAATTCACATTCATCGAAACGGGTACACGTTTCCTGAAGGACAAGAAGCTTTATACCATCACCGATAAGCGTGTCCAGTCGGATATGGCTGAAAGATCGAACATGAGCTATAAGGGAAAGCCGATAGTCTATTATCTCTATGACGAATACGGAACGCTGATACCGCCCGAATTCCTCTATACACCGTTATACAGCGCGACCTGCGCTGACTGCGGCAGCCGCCCGATATGCAACGGCTGCACATACTGCAAAAGATGCGGGAAATAATCTGAAAGGATCAAATATTATGGATTTTTCTAAACTTAATTTCGGCGTTGACGGAGACAGCATTACAGCATGGGAGCAGTGGTCATACCACGTTTACAAGAACCTCGGACTTGCATCGCACCATAACGTTGCGGTCGGCAGCTCTGTGTGGTACAAGAGAAGGTTTGAGAAAAACGGCGTGACCGTTGAAACTCAGGACAGAAACGATCCGGACTTTGCAGGCATCTCCGACGGCTGGGAGGATACCGACGACATGGACGAGATGCAGAAGAGAATGAACAACTGCGCCGTTGTCCATATCCAGGGATATCTCAATGACGTTAAGAGCGGAAAAGCTCCCGTTCCCGATATTTTCGCATTTGCAATGGGCACAAATGACGCAGCCGACTGCATGGGCGATGCCGAAAAGGCACTGACAGGCAAGGAGCTTGAAGGCAACGCAAATATCGACCTTTACACAGAAGCAGGCGCAATGAGATGGTGCATACAGACGATAATGACAGAGTTCCCGCTTTGCAGAGTGTTCGTCCTCACGCCTATCCAGACCGCAACCCCCGAACATAACGCAAAGATCGAAAAAACGATAGAAAACATCAGGAAGATCTGCGGCGCAATGTCCGTTCAGGTCGTTGACTGCTTCCATAACTGCGGAATATGCGAGAAATTTGAGGTCATAGGCGGCACGGGACGCTACCTCAGAGACGGACTTCACCCCGATGTCCCAGGTCAGACCTTGGAGGGCGCATACGTCACAAAGGAAATAAGAAACAATATGTTCTGATAAAAAAACACGGCTGCTGTCGGGAATTGCCCGTCAGCAGCCGTGTTTTTTATATCTGTTTGAATGTCAATAGCCGTTGAAATGCTTTTTCACAATGATGTCGGGATAGTTTATCAGGCAGCGGTCAGCGTCGGTATCGCCTGATATGCCGCTTATTTTTTTGTCCCATGCGTACTGATGTATCCCGTAAGGCGAATATCTTGGCTTGCCTCCGATGCGGGCTATCCACATTGCATAGCGTTTTTTTGTTTTGTCGGTGAGATTTGTGCGTGCAAAGCTGTCAAACGTGTAAACGCCCGCAAAGCAGCCGTTCGCTTCAAGCATATCGCAGAAAGCCGCCGCAATATCATCGCAGTTTCCCCGCATAAGATGCATTTTCTCTTCAATATCGCAGAAGATGGGAAATTCAAATTTCTTTCCCGAAATAAGCTTCAGGCAGAACTTCGCTTCCTCCTCAGCGGATCTCACGGAATTTGCATAGCTGTAATGATATGCCCCGACGGGTATGTGCAGCCTTTTGCAGGCGGCGTAATTTTCCGCAAACCGCCTGTCCTCCTGATTGGGCGCTTCGATGCCGAAACCGCAGCGCAGAATGGCGAAATCCACGTTTTTGTCCGATTTGACCTTATCCCAGTCGATCTCTCCGTTGTGCTGCGAAATATCAATTCCTTTCATTGTTTTCCTCCTTTTCTTTCAGTCTGATAAGCATATCCGTCAGCCGCTTCGGTATGGGAACGCCCAGCCTTCCGCAGTTTTCGAGGATAGAAATGCTTTCGTTTGCGATGTAGAAAAGCACAGTCAGAGTGCGCAGACTGTCGCCCGTGCCGATGATGTATGTGTCCGCAAGGCTCGCAGTTATTACGATAAGAAATATCATGATCTTCTTTGCGATGCCCCGTGCGCCTACCCTTGAGGACAGCTTTTTCTCATAAGCCGCACATATCACGCCGCTTATGTAGTCGATAACGATGCAGGCGAGAAGAACGGTCATAAGCCCGTCCCAGCCGCCGAACAGAAATGCGGATATCCCGAAAAATGCGGATATCGCAAGCTTGTATCTTTCCATGATTTACCTCCTTAGGAAAATACACATTAACCGGCAGTTTCTTAAATCGCCCATACAGTCGTGTATCCGGCGTTGATGTACGGACCCCATGTATTTGTTGTTACCGATCCGCTGCTGGTGTGACCCGTGACCTTAATGCTGCCGTCCGACTGTATCGCCGACATACTGCCGGGCATCTTGCCATAGTCAGGCACACGCAGCACTATCTTATGTGTCACAAGCCGCCCGTCACGATATAGATCCACATAGTACACCATATTGTCCTTATACGCATTGCCCGGGGGACTGTATACGCCGTACATCACCTGATGATACTGACCGTCCGCAGATACCGCAGTGAGATACGGATAATCCGCCCCGTCCATACTCGGAGCATAATCGCTGTCCGCATCGATAGTCGGCGGAGTTATCTCCGTATCATCGGGCAGCTGCGGCTTGATCTGATCTATCACCCACTCTATAAGATCATCAACGTCCTTTTGGGATGATCCTCTGACATTGACGGTAACAGGGTCAAACCCGTCCGCATTATCATCAGCCGCATGATAAGTGCCGTTTTTTGTGATGGATTTGCTGATTATCGTGCTGCTGCCTGCTGCCGTGCCGTCATTATATCCCAGCACATAGCCGATAACGATATCCTCATCAACCATCGTATGTCACCCCCGCAGATATTCCGTCAGGCGCAGTAACGGAGGTTATTCTGCCGTCCGATCTCGTGAATGTGTATGTCCTGCTGACCGATCTCCCGCCGATGATGTAATCAAATTTCACGCTGTTTTCCGAGATCGTGATCTGCGACGGGTGAACGGCGGCGACGACAAGACCGTTCATTCTGAGGAAATCGCCGCTGAAGCTCCAGCCCTGCATATCCGATGTGTTGAGCGGAGATATCTCGCCAAGCTTAGCTCTGTTCATTTTCGCTCTCCTTTCTGTATGCACGGAGAACGCCGCCGCTCACGGATATGAGAACATCGCTGTCGTCCGTTCCCGAGAGCATTTCGCCGTTTGAAGTGACGGATAATCCGCCGATGCCGCTGTCTAGAGTGAGCTTTCCGTTAAGCGAACGCTCCGTGCGGTTTATGTATCTGCCTTCAGTTTCACGTTTTCCCTCGGAGGATAATGTCCCGAAAATGCCGCCGCCCGTCAGCCGCAGCGACATTTCGGCAATGCGGAAGCTTTCGTTTTCGATGTCGGAAAATGTGATGCTGTCCATTATCCTCGGGATAGACGGGAGCTTGCAGCACTTGCAGTAAAACGCACGTCCCATGTCCTGCCCGGATAATATCCCGTGAACGCTTTCGGCTATCTCAGCGTTCGCAAACGGAATGACCATCTCGAAAACTTCACCGCTTCCACACTCGAAAATGCCGAAATCCTCCGCTGTCTGCAAGCGCTCGGTGACTGTCCCGTTTGACTCGGTGCGAATGCTCCGAAATTCCTCTGGCAGCGAATTATCCGACCTTTTCAGACGTATCTTTCCGACAGTTCCGCCGAAAGCCGAGCGTATCTCAACGGGCGAATGATCCGCCGCATCAGCCGTAACGGTGAATGAGTCAAGCGGCGGCTTCACCCATATGACCGTTCCGAACGCATAAGCATTAAGTCCCTGAGATGCCGCACACCAGCCGAGAACATCACGGATATTTCCCTTGAATGTCAGATCCGAAGGAATAGAGAAATTGTTTGCGACCGCAGGGATATCCGCCCCGATAAGATCGCCGATGTGACCGAGGAGCAGGTTCACGGTGCTGATGCTGCTTTCGGGCGGAGTGTATTTTTTGTCCGCAAGAGCGATCAGATCCTTTGCCGTTATCGAACACCGACCGCCCCTGATGCTGCGTTTGTATATCCGGAAAACGCCCGAAGGTTCAAGATTTATGCCGTAAAAAAGCTCGACCTTTGCGCCCTTGGAAAATCCATCATTCGGGACTTCAAATTTCAGCTCGGCACATACAGCACTTCCGACAGAAAATCCGCCGCTGCCGTTTGCGCCCGAGCAGAATTTCGTCAGCACGGGAAATGCGGTTATGTCTGAGCCAGTGTATTCGTGAGTGTCGTCAATGCGTATTTTTATCGGGATATAGTCCGAGCTACCCGAATCCCTCATCGGGATCGACTTTTTCAAGCAGCGCACGCACACGCCAGCGCACACCGTCACTGTCGGCGCAGGAAAATTCCGTCGTCTGGGATACAGTGCGGAACGTGCCTGTCTTTTCATCGGGAACAGCATAAACGACCGATATGCTGTCAGAGGAAAGTGCCGATTTAAGGGCAGCCGCCTGAGTATCGTCAAGCATATCCGCCGTAAAATCCAGTGCGACCTTAACACCGAGAATATTCTCATGGAGAACGCCGTTCACATCACGGTAGCTGTCGGTGCTGTCGGTAATAAGGCTGCGTTTTTCGCTGAGAGAAACGGTCCTGCCGTCCGCCTCAAAGCTGCCGATCTTAAGTTTTGCCATAGAAAAGCTCCTTTCTAAAGGTCACAGTTTTCGATGTGGTCTGCGAGTGTGCGCAGCTTTTCCGCAGTATTGTCAGGCTCAGCGGAAAAGCTGTCGGATTTTGGGATATCTGTCTTTGGCACGGTGATGTCGATGTTTGTCACAGGTATGAATTCAGTTTCCATATTGACCTCCAAAGTGTTTTGTTTGATGAGGAGAACTGCTTTTGTGGTTCTCCTTTTGCTTTTTAGGTTCAGGTGAACAGCACCCACAGACCCGCACCCAAACTAAAAAGCGTTGGGGTCCAGCCCTTGGGCTTTGGCAAGGGCTGGTCGCCCTCGCAAGGG
>USNJ01000001.1 GCA_900556055.1 uncultured Ruminococcus sp. | reverse complement strand
ATACAGAAGATGAAGTGGACTGAGGACGGCTGGCTGCGCATGGCTGACGGCACGAACATCGCGAAGGAATACTGCGAGGAAAGCGGGCTGCCGGAATATCCGGTGAGCAAAATTCCGGATTTCGATGATTTCGACAGCGGCACGCTCGGCAACTGGTATTACGCTCCGAGGATAATGCCGCAGCGTTTTGCTGATGTGACTGCGCGCCCCGGCTGGGTAAGGCTCCGTGGACAGGAGGCGAGGACGTCGCTGAACAAGGTCAGCATACTCGCCAGAAAGCTGACGAGCGTATATGCGCAGGTGACGACAAAGATGGATTTCAAGCCGGAGGTTCACCAGCACAGTGCGGGGCTTATCCTCTACTATGACAACATGAACTACATCAATCTCCGCAAGTATTACAGCGAAACTCTGGGACAGAGTGCGATTTCCGTAATTCAGCTTGAAAACGGAGAAAAGACGGAGTTTGTGAATACCCGTATCCCAGTTGATGATGTTCCCATATATTTCAGGCTTGTTATCGAGGGCAGACATTCACAGTTTTACTGGAGCTATGACGGTGAAAACTATGAGAAGATAGGCATTCCCTTTGACACCACCAAATTCTCCGATGAATACTGCAAATACGGCGAATTTACGGGAACTATGGTGGGCATCACCTGTGCTGACAGGGTAAAGCACAAGCATTATGCGGACTTTGATTTCTTTGAATATATAGCTGACGAAAGTAAAAATGTTGAATAAAGATAGGAGATCTTCCATGAACGTCACATCTTAAAATGTGCTTATAATAACCACAAGTCTTATAATAAAAACCATTAGAATTATGGAGAAGAAATCGCCGCAAAAGCTTTGATATATGCGGTTTTGCGGCGAGAGATTCCCATAATTCAATGGGTTTTTAGTATTAGTATTAGTATTATTTCCTGCGGTTTGGCTTTGCATTCTTTTCCGCATACATATTTTCATCGGAAACTTTCAGCATTCCGTCAAAATCAGGTTTTCCCTCCGAACAGCACGTTCCTATGCTGACCGTGATGTTATACGGCACTCCGCTCTCCTTCACGATGTTCGCAAGATAACCTGCGATATGCTCCCTTATGAGCCTTTCCTCATCGCCCGATGTTTTCAGTGCGCAGATAACGAATTCATCTCCGCCGAAGCGTCCGCATATCTTATCTTTGAGCGGAAGCTCACGGATAGCCGCAGCTATCGAAGATATCGCAAAATCCCCCTCATTGTGTCCGAAGCGGTCGTTTATGTATTTCAGCCCGTCCATATCAACGGAAGCTACCGCAAAATCGGAATCCCTATGCTCGGAGATAAGCTTTGAAAGTGCCTTGTAGAAGCCGTTTCTGTTGTACAGCCCCGTCATATAGTCGCTTTCGGACGATTTTTCAAGGCTCCTTGCGGCATATTTCAGGTGCATGATGTTGCGGAACCCGCTCAGCGCATTGTCAAGCGAATAAACAAACTGCGGTATCTTGCAGTAATTGTCCGTATCTACGCTGAAATAGAAGCACACATAACCGACAGGAATGCCGAAAAAGCTCAGAATACTGAATATCAGCGGATTTCCCCGCTCCAGCTCCATGTCGATATCGGGAATGATATCCGAACGCATGAACACCGCAGGATAGCTTTCGTCATGCCGCCCCGAGCAGTATATTATGCGCACCTCGTCCTCAAAGCCGTTCCATGTTTCATTGAGCGGATTGACTTTTTCATCGCAAAAGCTCTTTTTCACAAAAATGCACGTATCATAGAAATTATATTTTGAAAGACACTTTGAAAGGTCTCCGAGAGCAGCCTCAGCCGCAAGCTCCTGAGTTATCTCGCAGAAGGTCGCATTGTCGTCCTGATATCTGTTGAACCTGTCAGCGACATCCTTCAGCATATATCCGAGATTGTACGGAGCTCTTTCGGGATGACATCCGCAGGAGCTGTAAATGTCGATAATATACGGTATCTTTCTGTTTTCGGGGACGCTTTTCCCCTCCGCCATATCTCTGATGCATTCGGCAATGGCGCTGACCGTGCGTGTGTGGCTGCATTTGCAGGTCGTGATGGGAGGAACATACTGCTTAGCTTCCTCGATGCCGTCAAATCCGGTCACGGCAACATCTTCGGGTACGGAATAGCCGCTCCGCTGAAAAACGGAGCATACCGTTATCGCCATCATATCATTCGCACATATCACCGCACCGGGGATATGCCCCGAATTTATTATCCTGAGCGTTTCGCTCTCAGTCGGACCTGACCAGTAATCGCCGTAAAATATCATATCATCACTGAAAGGAAGTCCGTTTTCCGCAAGCACTTTTTTATATGCAGCTATCCTGTCCTCGGAATTAGGCTCGCCCTTTACGCCTGCCATCATGACCGTATCCTTGATATTATGATCCGAGATGATATGTCTGACAACGCTTTCAAAGCCCGCCGAATAGTCAAATGAGAAATTAACACAGCCGCTGAATGCGCCGCCCAGCGTAACAACAGGCTTGCCGTTTTTCCGTGCCGTGCGGCAGATATCTTCTGCAACGGAAAGATCCTTGAATGTCTCACTGAAAACGATGACAGCATCAACTATATTGTAATCCATCAGCTCATAAACATGGCGTTCGCCCGCTTCGAGCCTGTTGTTCCAATAAAAATCCGAACAGGTGCTGTATACAAAAAGCGAATATCCGCGGCTCCGAAGAGCATCGTTCAGCTTTCTGACGATATCAGTGTTTCTTTCGTCATTGATCTTTGTTAAACACAGTGCAGCTATCTTGTGACCTTTATACATAAGTTTCACCTTCTGTAAGGCTATTTTTTATATTTTACCATATTGTCCGAATAATTTCAACATATAAAATATAAAAAACAAAAAAAATCGGCAGTTTTGAACAGTGCCGACAGACCTGCAAAAAAAGAACGGACATCAAACGATATCCGTTCCCGTAAACTAACCGTTTCTCGGCATTTTTACTATTTCTTTGTAATTCTCTGCTATTTGGCTGTCTGTCATTTTGCAGCTTTCCCTGTCATAAAGATGTCCGGGAGTGCTCCATACTATCGGGCACATTCCTCTTACATATGCCGCCATGCATACCTCAGAGAGATATTTTCTTACCGATGCCATATCCTTGTTTTCCGTGGGACAGCCGTATTCTCCGATTATTACGGGAATACCCTTGTCAGCAAACGTCGTTTTCATGATATCCATCTTCTTTTCAAGCGTCTTGATATCACTGCTTGTTCCCCATGTTCTCTGATTCTTGCCCCAGCTTGCATCCTCGGTAAGAATAGCAAATGTAGAAGGCTCGTAATAGTGAACGGAGATTATAACGTGATTTGCCTTGTCCTCAGGCACCTTGTAAAGCTTGTCGGCAGTCGGCTCGATGCCTGTATTATATCCGGGGATAAGCAGATATCTCGTATCATTCTTTCCTCCCGACGCACGCACAACATCAACAAATGTCTGATTTATCTTATTCACAAGATCATAGGATTCCTTCTTGCCCTTTGTGCCTGCGTACTGATTCCATACACTGCTCCAGCCAAGCTCCTCGTTCTGTCCCTCAAATATAAGACGACCGTCATAATCCCCAAACGCCTTGCTGACCTGCTCCCAGATGCGCTTGTAGCGGCGCATACACTCATCGGTCTCAGTCGGAAACTTTTCAAGCCAGCCGTTGTCGTAATGCAGATTTATTATGACGTACATATCATACTTCAGCGCCCAGTCAACGACCTTTTTTACCTCAGCAATATATTTCGTGCTGACGGTATAGTTATCGCCCATCATGTTCGACCATGCAACGGGAACACGCAGAGTCTTAAATCCCGCATCGGCATAGCCCTTTATCATTTTTTCGGTGATAACGGGGCTTCCCCACGCAGTTTCGTAAGATTCAACAGTTCCGTCACCCCACTGAGCTATCCAGTCGCCGCATGATTCAAAGGTGTTTCCGAGATTTATGCCTATGCCCATGTCCTTAACGAACTGCATGACATCGGAAGACACAGCCGATGTGCTTGTATCCGACTGCGCCGCCTGCGGCTTTCTGCGTGACGGCACCGAGTATTTCGCCGAAGCCTCAACGCACGCAAAAGAGCAAGCCATAACAACAGCCATAAAAGCCGCCGTGATCTTTTTGAACATTATTATCTCCCCCGATCGGTTTGTTATATTTATATAATATCACTAAAACCAGCTGACTTCTGCGCTATATAATTATGCAATTGTAAATAATCTTCCGTCATTCATCATCGCATACCTTCAGCTTTTTCAGGCGAAGAGCCGTCAAATACCTCCGAAATATCCGAATTCTGCCGCCCCCGTCAGACAGCCGTGTCAACATCTCCGACAGTTACGGAAACGACCTCATCAACAGGTATCACGCACCTGAACGATGCATTGTATTCCACGTCATATTCTTCGCTGCCCGTGACCTGCGAGCTGCTGAAGCCCGATGTTTCGCATATCCTTTCACCTGCTTTTGCCGCAAGCCTTCCGTCCGCTTTCCACTGCATTTTATCGGTATAAAGACAGCTTCCGTCAGAAAAATTTATCCTGATATCAAGCGAATCTTCAATGTCCCGCACACTGTCAATGCCCGTGCATCTGCCCTTTACGGACAGGCGGAGCGGGGATATCCCGGCATCTTCAAGCTGCATAACTGCGTTGCTTTCGCCGATATGTGCCGTGCGTCCGATGCTGATGTGCTTTGCAAGCGTCTGCGGCATTCCGAGGATATCAAACGTGAACACAGCCGTACCCATATCCTCCGAGGCGAATGCGGTGCTTTCAAAAAAAGTCATCTCAACGGACGCTCCTTCGCATATCTCCGTGTCGGAAAATACGCTGAATGCCGCATCGGCACTTCCGTCCGCATCTGAGCCGAGGAAAATAACGGCAGTCTGTCTTGACGCATTTTTATCGCCGTTTATGATGATATCGGTTTCTATCGGCAGCTCATCTCCCGATATTTTCCTGCCGTTTTTATTGCTGATATGCATTTCGCCGTAAAGTATCGTGCCGTCGCATATAACATCGCCGAATGAAATGTCATAAGGAAAGCTGTCATCGGAATGCTTCGCTTCAAACGCTGTCGTCCTGACGGAATAATCCGAAATATTTTCCGAAACGGCAGAAGATGCGCTGCCGAAAAGGCTCTCCAGCCAGCCTGTATGCGCCGCATATGCCGTCGTTCCGCCGAGAATCAGCACAGCGCAGAAAGCGGCGGCGGTGCGCCTGATGCAATAAGTGCGCTCCTTCCTTCCGATGCGTGCCTTTGCCGCCGAAACTATGTCCCTTTCTGCGGAAACAGACTCAACAGCCGCCTTGTATTCGTTCATATATTTATCCATTGAAATTTCTCCTTTCAAGCTCATTTTTTAAAAGCTGTCTTGCACGGTGAAGTCTTGTTGTGACAGCCGAATCCGATATGCCGAGCGTCCTTGCCGTTTCGGAAACGCTCATGCCGTCACAGTAAAAAAGCAGCAGCACCGAACGGTATTTAACATCAAGCCTTCCGACTGCTTCAAATATCTCGCTTTGTTCATGATACTCAAATTCCGTGAAGCCCGCATTTTCCTCAGTCAGCTCATCGCCCGACAGCCTTTTTCTTTTTCGGAGCATCATAATGCTCTCATTCATCACCACACGGATAAGCCACGCCTTCATATGCTCATCATCACGAAACGGAAGCTTTCTGACAAGCAGCTTATATATCGCATTTTCGGCAGCATCTTCCGCATCGGACTTGTCTTTCAGTATCACCAGCGCATGCGCATACAGCATATCCGTATATTCACGGGCGATCTGTTCAAACCTGCTCTTGCCTGTTATATTACCACCTTCCTTGTATCCGATGAAAAACGTTTTTCATATACTACAATGTTTCAAAGCCCCGTTTTGTCACATAATGATACGATTTTGCGGAAATGCACAAACGTGCGCTATATTTTTGAGCATTTCGCCGATAAAAAAAGCACCACAGCCGCCTGACTGTGGTGCCGCATTTATTTTACCTCATAACCAATACCCTTTTCATCGAGGAAGTCCGTCAGCCTTGTGAATGCGCTGTCCGAAGCCTGCTCGTCATAGATATTGACCGCCGTATTCGCATCTGCGTCCGCAAAAAGCTCCTGTATCTCCTCGAAAGTCACCTCGTGGTTATCATAGAAATACCTGTTTTCCGACACTGTTATGTCCTTCTCGGAATATTCGCCGCCGTTTCCGCCGCCCGTTTCGTCATATTCATCCGATACGGACGTTTCTGCGGCAGATGCTTCCGTGTCCGCCGATGTTTCGCTCACGGCTGATGTTTCAATGACAGTTGTTTCCGTGACAGCCGTTTCCGACGGGCGTAGCTTCTCCTTTATGCTTTCTGCGATATCCGAACAGCCCGTCAGACCGAGAGCCGCCGCCAGCACCGCCGCAATCATGACCTTATTCTTCATTTTCCGACACCTCTATATATCTGTAATCATTTTCGCCGAGAAGCTTTGTGAGCTTGTCATAAGCCTTCTGCGATGCATCATCATCGGTTATCCTGACCGTCAGCTTTTCATCGAGAGCCTTTATATCCCCGATAAGCTTTTCCGTTTCTTCAATGTCATATTTTTTATTGTTATAAAGATAGCTGTTCCCATCGACCGTGATGTTTATGTACTCTATCTCCTGCGTTGTGACGGTAGTTTCAGGCACTGTTTCCGATGCCGATGTTTCCGCCATAACAGGCACAGCGCCGGCATTTTTTTCGCCCTCGCCGTCACCCTTTCCGCCGCCGAAGCCGAGTCCGCCGAAGCCTATGAGCAGCACCGCCGCAATGACGACAACAGCGGCTATTATTATAACGCCGAGGACGGATATGCCCCTGACTTTTTTCATATCATCCGCCGTCCTTTCCGCATATATCGACCGTCGTTGAGAATAAATATGTGTAGCCGTATTCCTCCCGCATGATACGCAGCATATCGTCCGAATTGCTCTTTGAACGCCTTGAACCTGCCGCCTCCGAATCATAAACGAGATTTATCAGCACCGCATCCGACGGCGAATATGAATATCCCGATATTATGCCGTCAAGCTCAGCGGCAAGCACGGAAGGCTCCCTGTTCCTGACATCATTTATAATATAGGTATCATCAGCGTCCGCCGCCGTGACTGTGATATCCCAATCGGAATTTTCCGAGCGTCCAAGCTCAAGCTGTAACTGAACAGCCCTGCCGAAATCCCCGTTATTATTGAGCAGAACAGCCTTTGCAAGTGCCTCGTCCTTCCGAAGCTCATCCAATTTCTGCTCCGCCTGCTGATAAGCCGATTCAGCCTCGCCTATCCTGCGATCCGCCTCGGCAATGCGTTCTTCCGCAGCGGCCTGCGCATTTTCGGCACTTTCTATCGCCCTGTCGGAATCCAGCTGAGCGAAAATGACGAAAAAGAACAGGATAAGCATGATAACATCGAGCAGCGAAGTGAAATCCAGTATCACTTGCCTTTTATTATTCCTCATAAATATCCACCTTACAGACCGAGCAGCTTTTTCGCCCTGTCTATCTGATTTTCGATAAACGGCTGAAAGAACGAACCTATTATCTTGAATATTATCGAGAATATTATGCCCCATGCAGTAGATGTCAGTGCAGTGAAAAACTGCGGCTTTATCGCATTGAGATCGGCATTTTCCGAGCTGAACACACCGCCCAGACCTATCAGCGACCAGACCGTTCCGAACATTCCGAGAAGCGGGAAAAGCGATATCACCGCAAGGAAAAGCGTGTAGGAAACATCGAGGAAATAATATACCCGCCGCTGAAGTCCGTCGCCGTTCTTTTCGGAGAACGACTTTTGCACGGAATACGAAAAATAGACCGCCGAGCCAAGGCAAACAAGGTCAAACAGCGCCCCGAGAAGAATGTACCAGTTATCAGACAGACTGCCCCAGAGTATGCTTCCTGCCGACATTTCGACCACCCCGAAATCAAATAAATTTGACATAATTATACCATGCCCGGCTTAGGTTGTCAATGGAACGCTGTTCCATATTTGCGCATGATACGCAAAAAGAGCGTCCTCCGGGTTCGGAGGAACGCTCTTTTCTGCGAAAACAAAAAAGCAAACCACTTTGCGTGATTTGCTGAATTGGTGACCCGTACGGGAATTGAACCCATGATTACGCCGTGAAAGGGCGTCGTCTTAACCTCTTGACCAACGGGCCGATGGTAGCGAGAGTGAGACTTGAACTCACGACCTACCGGGTATGAACCGGTTGCTCTAGCCAACTGAGCTATCTCGCCATAAATAACCTGTGCAACAGTAATAAGTATACACTATAAGAACCGAAAAGTCAAGCATTTTTTGAAAAAAAGTTGATTTCCGCAATTTGCACAACAAATCCGATCTATTGCGTCCGAAAATAACAAATCTCACAAACGCATAGGTTGACAATTAAACCGATGTATCATGAGATATATGCAATATTTTGAAAATAAATATAATCATGTTTTCCATGTCCGTATCAATATCCGATATCAGAAACGGAAATATACAATATCGGATACAAATATATAATATCCGATAATCAAGTGAAATATTCAGTGAAAAAGAAATTGATATATCCAAGAGTATTTCCATTTATATAAATAAAATAAGTTGTATTATATCAAATAATAAGTAACATCAGAACCATATAATTACATTTATATCCAAAGTCAAAATAGAAATATATCCCACAAATAAAAAACCAAATTGAACAAAACGGCATCAAAAATAAAGAGGGTATGTAAAGCCTTATTACTTTACATATCCTCTTTAGCACTTATATCACCATATAGATCGGTATGCTCAGCCAGGAACTTCTTCGTCTCATCATACGGCAGATACCTCACCCTGTGAACACCCGACGACTCCGAATACGTCCGCACGATCAGATCGCAGGTGCCGTTGTAAACCTGGAATATTGTCTGCCTGATCTCGAACTTTGCAATTCGCTCTTCGGGTATCACGACCGTGTGAAATTTCAGAAACGTGCTGTACCTCAGCGTCAGACAGCCGCCGTCAGATCCGACACCCGATGTCAGGAACGAAACGCACTCAACGATCAGCAGCCACGCCGACGGGATCATCAGCATTATGACCGCAAACTGCACGAACTCCCAGAACTCCGTGAAAAAGATCAGACTCGCCGCATTGAAAAGTATCGTCCCCAGCAGCGCAAAAATTCCGCCGCGCAGATAAATGAACAGCGATACTATCGGCGATTCAAGCTCATTTTCCGCCGCCTCAAACCTCGGCAGCAGCTTCTTCAGTGACTTTGATGCCTCACTCTCCGTTGTGATCGGCACAAAAACGGGTATCTCCTGCTTGCGCTTTCCGTAACCCGAGCAGCTGACCTGCACCGATTTGATCTTAAACAGCTTCATCAGCAGATTCTGCCTGAAATCCGCGAAATTCACCTTGTCCGAATTTATATAGTATACAAGCTTCGTGAAAAAACCGTTGCGAATAGTGATGTCCCTCCCGCTCCTCGAGATACCGAACCCGATAAGCCGCAGAAGGTTTGAAATGAAAGAAAACAGCCAGCCCGCAATAAGAAAAAAGGAAATTCCCATCGCAGCAGGCGGCACAGCAACAGCGATTTTCTTGGTAATGTCGCTCACGACCTTGATAAGCTCCTGTTCAACAGACCTGTCAAAGATCCTTCCGTTCTGGATAAGAAACGTCGAAATGAAAATTACGCCCGAAAGCGTCGATGAGAACAAAAAAGAGAATATAATAAGGTGACTTTTCCTCGGCGAAAAAGAATATGGATCAATTTCTTTTTCAGATGGTAATTTCAGTAATAATTGTTCTGTTTCTTTTTTGGTCAAAACCATTTTCATGTCAGCACTTTTTTCGTTTTTTCCTCCGAAAACGCTGTCCGTTTCAATAAAAACATTCACAGCCTTTATCGGACGATAAAAAAAGGAAAACTGAGCCGTAACAGCCGAAATAACAGAAAATGGGATTTCATATTCGTAATGAGCAAAGATTCCGCCCTTGTATCTGATGGAATTTTCCTTTATCTCATACCATTGGAACCACCACCGCACAAACGCAAAAAGCAGTATCAAAATCAGAACAATAATGTCCAGATACGCTCCCTCGATCCAGTGCTTGAAGTCAAACTTCAGATTTATCAGTCCTCGGACAAGCGGGATTATCAGCAGCCAGAAGTTTTTTACCGTCAGCTTCAATATCTTTATCGGGTGCTGATGCTTCATTTTCCCCCTCCTTTTCTTATACAATATGTAACATTTACTATGAAAAATACTATTTGTTCTTGTTTTGGATATTTACTTACGTGACCCAAACGCTTTACCTATCAACTGATAGGTAAATTATGAACACCGCAAAGTCCTTCGCTGCAGCTGCAAATATCCCCCTCATTCCCAAGTGTTCGGCTCGGGCGATATATTGCCCCAGGCACAATTATTATACAAATAGTATTAATTGTTGCTGTTTATACGGTTATAAAGGTTATTGTATATCTCAACAGCATCTGAACGGGACAGGAAAAGCATCACAACAAAGCCTCCCAGTGCGTTTACAGTGATAAAATTCATTCCCGTAAACTTAGAAAACGGCGTAGTTACGAGGACTACGTGCTGAGCCGCAGATATTCGCATTATGTGGCTGCTCTGAGTAATAAAACCGCTTTTCACAACAATAGTATCCGAAGAAACGAGATACGCCACGCTTCTGTACCAAAGCGGAAGAATAATCCACGCCGCAAAAGCATAAATTGTAGTGATCGAAATTATAACTATCCGGCTCGCCAATGGAAAAATAGGCAGGAGAAAATAGTATACAGCACCGTCCAGCAAAGCCACAAGAAGCAGCAGAATGATGCGGAAAATGTTCAGCGATTTTCTGTCGGCATAGTATTTTTTCATTTTTCTGAAGTCACCTCCCAAGGATAAAATAGAAATAAAAAATGGAAAAATGCGTTTCCATTTCATATGCAAAATTTGCGTTTTTGTATGTTTTGTTAATGAAACTGCTCATCAGTATCGATGTATTATATTTTCTCAGTCAGAAAAATATGCTGCATTTCCTTTTTCAAAAATAGAAATGCAAAATGGAAATGGGGATTTGTGAAAATGGAAACGGAGAAATTCGCAAAAATAATAGAAATTCTCTCAAAACTGGTCTGGGGAAGCGGAACTCTTGCACTTATTCTCGGTACAGGCATATTTTTTACCGTCAAACTGCATTTTTTTCAGTTTTGCAGATTCCCGCAGATTTTGAAAACGACAATTTTTGCACTCTTCGCAAATGACGGCAAAAAGCACTGCAAAAATCGAGGAGATAGCAATTCTATCTCACAATTTCGTGCAATTTCTGCATCTTTGGCAGCTTCAATGGGTACAGGAAATATTGTCGGAGTTGCCGCAGCTCTTGCTATCGGCGGACCTGGAGCTATCTTCTGGATGTGGGTATCTGCATTTTTTGGCATGTCAACAGCTTATGCCGAGAACTATCTTGGCGTATACTATTATAATAAGCTAAAAAACACTTCAAGATCGGCATCAGAAACAGAAAAGCAACATATTAAACAGAAATTAGGTGTTGGCGGAGCGTTTCTATATTTTGACGGCGGGTTAAAGAGCCGATCTCTGACAATTTTCTTTGCTTTTATCTGCACTTTAGCCTCATTCGGCATCGGAAACCTTACGCAAGCCAACTCTATCTCATCGGCTTTGGCACGTTTTTCCGTACCGCCTGTCATCTGCGGAGCAATTTTTGCAGGCTTCGCCGCATTCATCATCTTCCGCGGAACGTCCTCTACACTTGCTGTCGTCGAGAAGATACTGCCTTTTGTTACACTTTTCTACCTTTTCGGCAGTGTTTTTTTCCTTATAATGCACTTTTTTGCTGTCCCCGAATGCTTTCGGCTGATTTTTGCATCAGCTTTCGGCATCAGACAGGCAGTCGGCGGCTTTTCGGGTGAGCTTCTGAAGCGTTCAATCACCTGCGGAATGCAAAAAGGTGTCTTTTCAAATGAAGCAGGAATGGGAAGCAGCGTTTTTGCTCACACATCTTCCGACTGCAAGGATCCCGATGTGATGGGAGCATGGGCAGTTTTTGAAGTTTTCCTCGACACAATAGTCTGCTGCACGCTGACTGCTTTGGTCATACTAACCTCAGGCGTTCCGCTTTCGTCAGCCGATCCCGTCGAAACAGTCATCGCCGCATTTGAAACAGGCTTCGGAAGCTTCGCATCATTTTTCATATCAGTTTCGATATGCATTTTTGCTTTTGCTACGCTTTTAAGCTGGGTGTTTTACGGTGAAAGATCCGTCAGGACGCTTGCTTTAGAAAAACAGAAAAAGGAAATTGTATTTGTTTTTGTTTACAGGCTGCTTTATTGTATCGCAATATTTATCGGCTGCATTACCCTTCCCGATCTGATCTGGTCACTGTCGGATATTCTCAACGGAGCACAGTGCATACCAAACCTTGCTGCCCTGCTTATCCTCTCGGGAGCTGTCAATTCACCTTTTAACAAGCCGGTTCAGAAGTCAGCTCAGCCCGAGGATATCATCACTTCCGAGCCACAGCCAAATAAGTTTGAACGCAGCTGATCGAAGTGCATGGCATTTCAACGATCAGAAGCAGGCTTGCGTCTGCATCGCTGAAAATCAGCAGTACAGAACAAATATAAAAGCGTTTTGGAAAAGGCTCTGATGTCGCAAATCGCTCATTTCAGCATTTCCCAAGGTATTATCAACTGCCTAAGCTGCTGCTTTCATTATTCTGACGGTTTACTCTTTCTTTTCAACATTCTTTTTGACACCATGTTGAAAACTGTTGATTTTATTATATACTGTTTGTATTTTACTATCTATAATAAACTATTTGTTTTGAAATAGTGCGGTTTCTTCAACTTCGTTTTCAACAATTTACGCTTTTTTGTTGAAAGTCAAGTTGAAATAGGGTTTACAAATAGGAATATTTTTACGATTTGTAATTTTATCCGCAGATTATACACTGTTTTTTTCGGCAGAATTCTGCGTTTTCCACAGTGCTTCGGCAGCCTTCGCCAATCCTTCGGCAAAAAGAAATCCCGTAAAACAGCCATTTCCTTTTGTACTTTTCTGCCCGAGGAGTCGCTTTACCAATCTTTTCAACACTTTCAACATATGCTTTGTTGAAAACTTTTTCCAAATGATCGGTTTTCAACAGGTGTCGGTTTTGTAGTTTACTTTTTGTATTTCAGCTCCTGATCTATACATTCTGTAAGCTGATTTTCGTGCTATTTTCGTAAAATAGCTTCTGAGTTATACAAAAAGTTTTCAACACCATCTTGAAAGTTAAGTTGAAAACTATTGATATAACAGCTTGTATAGTTGAAACTTTTAGTATATATTATTTTCATCTATACAATACGTATTGCTTTAATATTCCAATTTGCATAATTGTATTTATTTATCCATTTTGTATATTTGCTTGCTGTTGAATTACACATTTTTTTCTGACATTATGTTGAAAACGGTGTTTAAACGTATTTGGATAATTTGCTTTTGCACGCAAGGTACAATTCAGCAAAACATTTTCCTTTCTGACCTCTGCTGCTTGCGCCATCACGCTTACGCAATCTTCCGCAGGTTTCCCGGCTCACCGGGAACATACATCGTCCTGATGCTCCGCAGCATACCATAATAAAAAGGTAGGATTTTGCCGGGGTATCACTCCATTAGCAAAACCATATCATGCGAGGTATTCGTTTCATTTTTTGGGGCGGCACTTAACCGAGAGTAAAAAGGCAAAAATGATTTATTCAGCATTTCCTTAGCAGTATGCTCTTACCTTTTTCCACAGTAATTTTCCTTGCTGTTGAAAAAGAGCAAATCGCTGCTGTCCAAAGAAAAGGAAATGAGCTGTCCTCTGATTGCAAAAAGGAAATTTCCTTTTTTCTCTTTGCATGATTAGTACAAAACTTGCAGACTGACTGAAGCCTCGATTTCCTTTTTTACCCTTTTATTTTGCAAAATATACGGTTTGCGGTCGGTCTTTCAAAGCTGTCCGCAGAAAGTCGGACGGGGCAGTTATTGAGCTGCAAATGAGAATTTTTACTGCTCAATAACTGCTTTGCTGCATTGGTTTTTATATTTACAGATAGTATCTTTTTATTGCAAAATACTATCTGTAAATATAGAAACATATTTGATTCTGTATTTCTCCTTAATACAACTTGTATATATATTTATGCATTGTACTTTTTGTTATATATTGACTGCGGTTTGTTTCGACCGTTTCACACTTCTGCGGCGCGATCTATCGCCGTGGAGAGCTTTTTTACGGCTAAAGCAAAGGCTTTATGCTGCGATGGGAAGTTCCTATTCTCAGCGAAGTGAAATTATCCGAAGGAAAAGGACATTTTACACACACTTCTGCGGTGCGATCTATCGCCGTGGGAAGCTTTTTTACAGTTAAAGCAAAGGCTGCGGTTTGATGACAAAAGCATCGTTACCCGCAAAGTGAAATTATCCAAAACTGCAAAAAATGCGATCCTCGCCGAATTTAGAAATAGAAAATCTTATTTATTCCCAATTAAAAACAGAAACGATATGAGAAACGCCCCGTGGCATGACCTGCGGGGCGTATTTTCTTTTTTTATTGCAATTATCAGATCTGTGCGGAGTAGTTCGGAGCTTCCTTTGTGATATAAATATCGTGAGGATGGCTTTCCTTCAGACCTGCGCCTGTGATACGGACAAACTTTGCTCTTTCGTGCAGTGCGGGGATATTCTCGCATCCGCAGTAGCCCATACCTGAGCGGATACCGCCGACCAGCTGGAAGATCGTGTCGGAAACCGTTCCCTTGTAAGGAACACGGCCTTCAACACCCTCGGGAACGAGCTTCTTAGCATCGGACTGGAAGTATCTGTCCTTGCTTCCGTGTGCCATTGCGCCGAGGCTTCCCATTCCGCGGTAAACCTTGAAGCTTCTGCCCTGGTAGATCTCTGTTTCGCCGGGTGCTTCGTCGCAGCCTGCGAGCAGTGAGCCGAGCATTACGACGTTTGCGCCGGCTGCGAGAGCCTTGACGATATCGCCCGAATACTTGATTCCGCCGTCTGCGATGATCGGGATATTATGCTTCTGAGCCACGCATGCAACGTCGTAAACCGCTGTGATCTGCGGAACGCCGATACCTGCGACAACTCGTGTTGTACAGATCGAGCCGGGGCCGATGCCGACCTTGAGGCAGTCTGCGCCTGCTTCGATAAGCGCCTCGGCAGCCTCAGCTGTTGCGATATTTCCTGCGATAAGAGGTGTGTCAGGGAAACGCTCCTTGACCATCTTTACGCAGTTGATGATATTTCTCTGGTGTCCGTGTGCCGAATCGAGAACGAGAACATCGACCTGTGCGTCGATCAGTGCCTTTGCTCTGTCGAGAACGTCAGCTGTTACGCCGATCGCTGCGCCGCAGAGAAGTCTGCCGTTCTTGTCCCTTGCGGAATTCGGGTACTGGACGGATTTTTCGATATCCTTGATGGTGATAAGTCCCTTCAGCATGCCGTTTGCGTCAACGAGGGGCAGCTTCTCGATCTTATGCTTCATAAGGATCTTCTGCGCTTCCTCAAGTGTTGTGCCGACAGGCGCTGTTACGAGGTCTTCCTTCGTCATTACTTCCTCGATCTTTATGCTGAAATCGGTCAGGAAACGAAGGTCACGGTTAGTCAGGATTCCTATCAGCTTGCCGCTCTTGTCTACGACCGGCACGCCTGATATCTTGTACTTGCCCATCAGCTCATCGGCTTCCTGGACTGTTCTGTCGCCTGTAAGCGAAAATGGATTAACGATAACTCCGTTTTCGGAACGCTTTACCTTGTCAACTTCGTCGACCTGATGCTCAACGCTCATATTCTTGTGGATTATGCCTATGCCGCCCTCTCTTGCGATAGCGATCGCCATCCTGGACTCGGTTACTGTGTCCATTGCAGAGGTCATGATCGGCGTATTGAGGACTATATCCTTTGCCAGTCTTATTTTCAGGTCGATCATATTCGGAGTTACTTCTGATGCTCCGGGAATGAGAAGAACATCGTCAAATGTCAGTCCTTCCTTGCCAAACTTAGAATTCATGTCAGTATCCAGCATTTTTTTACCTCCCGTAAATTCTTTCACTTTCAGGTTATTTAAGCTTGTATTTCCTTATATTTTAACTCTTTTGCGCCCTTTTGTCAATGTTTTTTCTATGAATAGCGAATTTTTTCTCTGTAATGTCCCGTAATATTGCACACACTTTTATTTCTGTTTTTTATAAACAGAAATATTTATATTTTATGTATGATATCATTCCTTTACGGCAGGTGCGTTATTTACTTTGGGTATAATATCGGTTATATATTGCTCATTGTCTATTAATTCAAATTCAAAGCTTATCTTATCGCCCGTTTTTCCGACTACGATCATCGAATCATCTTTGTCCGCTCTGTACAGATCTATCGTTTCGCCGTTCCTTACCTCGCTGACGTAGTTTATCCGCATATCCGTGACACGTCTGCCGAACTCGTCCGCATTCAGTATGTCCGATGCGATATCGGCATATACTGCGTTATAGACATGTCCGTTCTCGTCGATGTCGGTGTTTTTTGCCGTCCAGCTTCCTTTATATGTCGGATCGGCTGCGTTTATCTTTGTGATCGGCAGTGCCTTCAGGGCTCTGTCCATTACCTGCGGCATCTCGAACATAAACTGTCCGGGGCGATATATCTGACGTGTTTCGGGATCGACCAGTATCCATCCCGAAAGTGCTTCAACCAGTATATTTCCTGTGATTTTATCCTTAAAGTATATTCCTCTGAGGAAAATTGCTCCCTTTTTTCCACATTCCCATGTTGAAACATTCAGCGTTTGCTTTGACACGGGATAGCTGTTTATATGCACGGACACTCTGGATGTGAGGAAAGCCATTCTCTTTTCCAGCAGGAATTCATGCGAAAGTCCCTTTTTCGTGTAATCATATCCCGCTACCTCTGCGCATATCCTCAGTATTGCGGACATTTTCATCCTTCCGAGATAGTCGCAGTCAAAGAACTGCACATTATAATCAAAATCCGATACAGCCTGAAATTCACTCATTTTTATCTTCCTTTCGTAATGGAAATTTTTATTTATTGGATATATCTGTTTATTAAAAGCTCTCTATATAAAAATCAAACGCCGTTTTCACGACGTTTGGCTCTTTATTCTGCAATTTTATTCGCAAGCTCCGCAAGATCGTCCTTGTCATAGAACTCAAATTCAAGCGTTCCCTTGCCGTTTCTGAAGCTGATCGTCACTTTTCTGCCAAGCTGCCGGGTCAGACTAAGCTCCATTTCCGTATAGAAGCTGTCTTTTCCCTCAAAAAATCTGTCGTCCTCGGCATTTATATCAACATTTACCTCGTGTTTCGGCTGGATATCATTCTTTCCCTGAGCCATCTTTTCAAGTGCTCTGACCGATGTTCCGTTCATCGCCTTTGCCGCAAATGCAAGCTGCATTTCCTTGTCATTCAGTCCGCAGATGACCTTTGCGTGGCCCGCTGTGATGTCGCCGTCCTTCAGCATTTCCTGCACTTCCGCAGGCAGATTGAGCATTCTGAGCGCATTTGTGACAACCGTTCTCGACCTTCCTACGATCTTCGCCACCTGATCCTGCGTCATATTGTACTGGTCTATCAGATCCTTGTAGCCCTGTGCTTCCTCGATCGGATTGAGATTTTCACGCTGCAAATTCTCGATAAGTGCTATCTGCATCGTTTCAAAGTCGGATAATTCACGCACAACTATCGGAACTTCCGTCATTCCGAGCATTCTGCACGCTCTCCAGCGGCGTTCTCCCGCTACTATCTGATATCCGCCCATCTCCATCGGACGCACCAGGATAGGCTGTATAAGCCCATGCTCACGTATCGACTCTGCCAGTGTCTGTATCGACGCTTCATCGAATGTGCGTCTTGGCTGGTTTCTGTTCGGTTCAATGTCGGATATTCTTGCGCTCTGGGCGTTCCTGCTGTCTATGGAATTGTCATCGAGCAGCGCATCCAGCCCCATTCCAAGCGATTTCTTCGCCATTTACTCTCCTCCTCAGACCTTGACTTCCGTTTTCTTTTTCCTTGTGACATTCTCTCTTGCAAGCACCTCGAGCGACAGTTTTTCGTAATATTCCGCACCCTTTGATGATTTATCATAGTAGCATACAGGCTTTCCAAAGCTCGGAGCCTCGGAAATTCTGACATTTCTGGGTATGCAGGTCTTGAAAACCTTGTCCGGAAAATGCTTTTTGACCTCTTTTACGACCTGCGCCGTGAGATTTAGCCTTCCGTCGTACATCGTAAACAGTATTCCCTCAATGTCTATCGTCGGATTATACCGCTGCCTTACCAGCCTGATGGTTTCTATAAGCTGTGAAAGTCCCTCAAGCGAGTAGAATTCGCATTGAAGCGGAATAAGCACCGTATCGCACGCACAGAGCGCATTCAGCGTAAGCAGGCTGAGCGACGGCGGACAGTCCAGCAGAATGAAATCATAATCCTGCTTTACCGTCAGGACTTGCATTTTCAGCCGATTTGTGCGGTTGTCAAGCTCAACAAGCTCAATATCCGCTCCCGCCAGTGCCGACGACGATGTTATCACCGAAACATTCTTGAATTCCGTCTCAATTATCGCATCTTTTATCGGTCTTTCGCCTATCAGAACGTCATAAACAGACACCTTGACGCTTTTTTTCTTAATTCCGAAGCCTGTTGTAGTGTTGCCCTGAGCGTCCATGTCGATGCAAAGCACCTTTTTGCCGTGAATACCCAGTACCGCAGCCAGATTTACCGTCGTTGTTGACTTTCCGACACCGCCTTTTTGATTGGCAACCGCAATAATTTTAGCCATAGAAACCTCCGCTGTATGCATTGCCCGAAAAAACGGACATCCTTTTTATTATCTACATATTCTATTATATCACATTCTGAAATTAAATCAATAGCTTTTTGCGATTTTTTTGTTTCACGTGGAACGCTTTTTGGATAATTTCACTTTGTTATATCTGCCGCTTCTGTTATTTTATTCTGTCCCTTTTGCCGTGACCGTAGCTTTGTTCTTCCGGCGGATAGTTATCTTCAAAAACCCAACCGTGTTGCCCGTGCGATATATTGCTTTATGTTTCACGTGGAACGCAATATATCAGCGTATAACACACTTAAATGACTGACGCAATCTATCGACGCAGAGAAGCAAAGTTACGTTACGCACAGAATTTACTGCATACATCAAACTATACAGCCTGCACTAAAGTAAAATATCCAAAAAGAATATAAACCGCATAGATTTCACGCAGAACGCAGTACATCACCGTGCGGCACACTTGAGCGGCTGACGTGATCTATCGCCGTGGAGGAGCAAAGCCACGGTACACACAAAAGTTACTGCATATATCAAACAACACGACTCCCGCCAAAGTGAAATATCCAAAATTAAATATACACAGCATGCTTTCACGTGGAACAAACGGAATAACGTCGAATTTCGCCGTTTATATCGGTATCCTGATTACATACTCGATGCAGTTTTCGTCCTGAGTTTTCCGTGAATCCGCATTTATGCCCGCCGCCCTCATCATGTCGATCGCATGGTTTATGGTGTTGACAAACAGCTTCACATTTTTGAACGCACCGCTTCTGCGCTTCAGGCTTGCCTTCTCGTTCTCCCTGAGTATCAGGGACGCTATGAGGCGTTCGGTCTGCTCGACATTGAAGTTCATTGAGCCGACTTTTTTTATTATCTCGATCCTGTCGTTGGGGGCATTGACTTTCAGAAGTGCGCGCGCGTGCCGTTCGGTCAGGTTATATTCGGTGATGAGCTTCATTTCCTGCTCGGTGAGTTTCAGCAGACGGAGCTTGTTTGCTATCGTGGACTGCGATTTTCCGAGCTTTACGGCGGCATCTTCCTGCGTCATGCCATAAAAGTCGATCAGTTTTTCAATCGCAAATGCCTCATCGAAAAATGACAGATCCTTACGCTGAATGTTCTCCACAAGCGACATAACCGCAGAATTCCGCTCACTGATATCCATCACGATGCACGGAACGACCGCCAGACCCGCCATTTTTGCCGCCCTGAGCCGTCTTTCCCCCGCCACAAGCTCATATCCGAACTCGATCCTGCGCACGGAAAGCGGCTGAAGAATGCCGTTTGCCTTTATGCTGAGTGAGAGCTGTTCAAGTGCTTCAGGCTCGAATGTGCGTCTTGGCTGGTGAGGATTTGGGGTTATAATGTCAGTTTCGATGTTTACGACCTTGTTTACAGTGCTTTTATCAAGAATTCCGAACAATCCATTCATATGTAACATCCTTTCACAAGTCAGAATTGCAGAGATCGGGTCAATTTTTCCGACCGTCTCTTCACTTTCTACCTCTTGTCCTGCTATCCGTTTGATCTTTTGCAAGGATATTATATCACGAATATACATAATTTTCCAGTAAAATCTATCGACAAAACACAGCAAAATCCTCTGTAAAGCAATTGAAAACACTTTTAACAGCATTGAAAAATGTCGTTTATAAGCGAAGAACCGTTTTTTCTGCGATATTTTTATGCATAATAAGTCCGTACTCAACAACTGCCCGATGGGCAGTTGTTGGCTGAAAATCCTGTAATACAGGATTTTCAGCGGCACAAATCAAAGATTTGTGCCGTACTACCTGATTAATGTCTGCTTTTGCCGCCGCTAACGGGCGGCAAGGTGCAAGGATTTTTGGCTAAATCGCCAAAAATCCTTGCACCCAACAACTGAAAAAGCACTCCGAAGCAAAGCTTCTACGCACTTTTTCAGTTGTTGAGCAGACATTAATAAAAGCCCGACCGAATTATATAAAACTCAGTCGGGCGGATTTCACATACGATCATGCGGGATATCATGCCTGCGCAAATTATAAAATTCAATTCAAATCAAAGCGACTTTTTTGCGATCTGACCGCTGTTTCTGGGATATTTTTTCGGTGTTTCCGCTATCTTTCTCACAACTGCCAGCACACGCTTATCGCCGCAGGGAAGCTCATAATTTTCAACCTTTTCAAGCCTTCCGCCGAGGAGCTTCAGCGCATTCTCCCCCGCCGATATATCCTCATTCGGACCTTTCAGAGCCGCAAATATCCCGCCGACCTTGACATAAGGCAGACAGTATTCATAGAGAACCGGCAGTGCCGCAACAGCTCTTGCCGCAGCGACATCGAATTTCTCACGAAGCTCGGGAGATCTTCCGCCGTCCTCCGCCCTGGAATGTATACAAACTGTGTCGGGTGCGGATGCATCGCAGACCTGTTTCAGAAAGTTGACACGCTTTCCAAGACTGTCAAGGAGGGTAAGCTTTATATCGTCCCTGTAAAGCTTTATCGGCAGACCGGGAAAGCCTGCACCCGTTCCGACATCTATCAGCGATGCGCCCTGCGGAATATCAATATATCTGAGCGGAAGAATGCTGTCAAGGATATGCTTTTCGGTTATTCCCATCGGATCGGTTATTCCTGTGAGGTTCATGACCTTATTTGTTTCGACCAGCTGATCTGTGTACAGATCAATTTTTTTGTACTGTTCTTCACTTATTTCAAAGCCGTTTTTCTCAAAAAATGCCTTGAATTCATTGTATTCTATGAGCATTGTAGTCCTCATTTCGTTATAATAATTGTTAATTTCTGTTTTTTAATGCATTCTTCTATTTGCAAGACTATGTTATTTCAATTTATAACTGTTTTATTTTACCATTTCAATTTTACTTCTATTTTTATTCTGCGGATATTTTGTTTCTTTCAGCGTGTCTTTGTGCCGCAAGCCATATAAGAAGTACAGATACATCAGCAGGCGATACACCCGATATTCTCGATGCCTGACCTATGTTTTCGGGCCGGATCTTGTTGAGCTTTTCGTATGCTTCAAGGCTCAGTCCGCCTATCTCATGGTAATCGAAATTCTGTGGGAGCTTCTTTTCCTCAAGATTTTTCATCTGCTCAGCCTGTGCGATCTGACGCTCAATATATCCCTCATATTCTATCTTAAGCTGAACCTGTTCCCTGACTTCATAAGGAAGCTCGGGACGTTCAGCATCAAAAGGTTCAAGATCATCATACGATATCTGCGGCCTTCTGATAAGGTCGGACATCTTAACGCCTGTCTTTATCTCGGCTGTACCCTTTTCCACAAGCATTTTGTTCAGTTCATCACTGACAGAAATTGTCTTTTTCTTGACTCTTTTTACCTCTGCTTCAATAAGCGCTTCCTTATCAAGAAATGCATTGTATCTCTCATCGGATATAAGACCTATGTCATGACCTATGGAAGTCAGACGTTCATCAGCGTTATCCTGACGGAGAAGCAGACGGTATTCACTGCGGGATGTCATCATTCTGTAAGGATCCGAGCAGCCCTTTATAACGAGATCATCAATAAGTGTACCGATATAGGATGACATGCGTGTGAGTGCGAGCATCTCTTTTCCCTGCGCACGCTTTGCGGCATTTATACCTGCGATCAGACCCTGAGCGGCAGCTTCCTCATAACCCGAAGTTCCGTTGAATTGTCCTGCACCGAAAAGACCCGTTATATTCTTGAATTCCAGAGTGTTGCGGAGCTGCTGTGGGTCTACACAGTCATACTCGATCGCATAAGCATTTCGCATCACTTCGAGATGTTCAAGACCGTGGATAGTCCGCAGAAACGCCATCTGAACATCCTCTGGCAGCGACGATGACATACCCTGAAGATAATACTCATCCGTGCCAAGTCCCATAGGCTCAATGAAAAGCTGATGCCTGGGCTTGTCCGAGAACCTTACTATCTTATCCTCAATGGACGGACAGTATCTGGGTCCAACGCCGTGGATACGTCCCGAATACATCGGCGAACGATGGATATTATCCTTTATGACCTTGTGTGTGTCCGCATTCGTGTACGCAATATAGCAGGAAACAACGTTTTTCAGCTCATTTCTATCCGTTTCAAAGGAGAAAGGCTGAATAAAATCGTCGCCCTTCTGCTCCTCCAGAACATCGAAATCAATGCTTCTCTTATGCACACGGGACGGTGTACCCGTCTTAAATCGGCGGAGAGTAATGCCGAGCTTTTCAAGGCTCGCAGACAGAAATTTCGCCGGAAGTGCGGAATCAGGTCCGCTTTCGTAGGACACCTCGCCGACATGGATAAGTCCGTTCAGATATGTTCCCGTCGCAATTATGCAGCACCTGACATTATAAACCGCACCAAGACGGGTCGTGACCGACGTAATATGACCGTTTTCGGCAGAAATTTCAGCGATCTCAGCCTGCTTGATATCAAGATTTTTCTGATCCTCGCAGACCTTTTTCATGTGATTGTGGTACTTAACACGGTCGATCTGCGCGCGCAGACTATGCACGGCAGGACCTTTTCCCATGTTCAGCATTCGGCTCTGGATAAAGCATTTGTCCGCAGCCTTGCCCATTTCGCCGCCCAAAGCGTCGATCTCACGGACAAGATGACCCTTAGCAGTGCCGCCAATCGACGGATTGCATGGCATATTTGCGATCTGGTCGAGAGAGATCGTGAAAAGAACAGTCCTTGCCCCCAGCCTCGCAGACGCAAGAGCCGCCTCGACTCCCGCATGTCCTGCGCCGACAACGGCGACATCGTATTCACCCATAAAATAAGACATAAAAATCACCTATACCAATGTTTCACGTGGAACGATTAAAACGTGAACGCTTTTTTATTTTTGATATTTTACTTTGCTGACCGTCCGTGCTTTGTTATATGCAATCAGTTTTGAAATGACCGTAACTTTGCTCCCCCACAGCGATGCAATGCCCCGCCGCTCAAGTGTGTCACACGGCGATATAATGCGTCCCGAAATACAAGCTATGTTTCACGTGGAACACATAATTTTATATTCAAACTATCCTGCGGGAGAGCTTTTTTCCGCATTTATCAAAAGACACGGCGATGCGTAATACTAAAAACCGATTGAATTATGGGAATCTCTCACCACAAAACCGCATATATCAAAGCTTTTGCGGCGATTTCTTCTCCATAATTCTAATGGTTTTTATTATAAAGCTTTGAAGATCAGCAAGGCAAATTATCCGAAAAAATCATTTGCCTACGCAGAAATGTGAAAACACCTGATTTACTACATTTTCGGTAGCACGTTCGCCCGTCAGCTCAAGGAGAGAGTTCAGCGCATCATCAAGAACGACAGTCACAGCATCGAGAGTATAGCCGTTTTTCAGGGACTCAACTGCATTTTGAAGCGACGAAAGAGCGGACGAGCAAGCCTCACGCTGCCGCTCATTTGATATAACTGCACTGTTCAGGTCGAGCTTGTCGATGCTGAAGATATGCTTGACAGCCGTTTCGAGGACGGACAGCGCATCATCGGAGCGAGCGGAGATAACGACAGGATCGCCGAGCTTTGACTTTATAGCGTCAACATCGGCGGTTATGCCCTTATCGGATTTGTTTACGACGGGCAGTATCTTGCCGCTGTAACCGGACAGCATATCGAGCATGGAAATATCATCATCATCGAGCGGCTGAGAGCCGTCAAACACTGCGATAACAAGCTCTGCGCCGTTCAGGCGGTCAACAGCACGCTTCACGCCCGCATTTTCAACGATATCATCGGTAGAATGTATGCCCGCAGTATCGGCAAGGCGGAGGACGATATCGCCAAGACGGACGCTTTCCTCGACGATATCACGGGTAGTTCCCGCAATATCGGTCACGATGCTGCGTTCACAGCCGCTGAGAAGGTTCATCACAGTAGATTTGCCGACATTTGGCTTGCCTGCGATGCAGGTGTCGATGCCCTCCTTGATGATCCTTCCCGCATTATAAGTTGAGAGGATATTGTCAAGCGTGTCGGCAAGGGTGCTGAGTTCGGGGATAAGGTTTTCGGGATCGACCTCCTCGATATCCTCCTCGGGATAGTCGATCCATGCGGCACAGCTGCCCAGAATGGTTTCAAGCTGCTTTGACACAGCGGAAATGCTTTTGAAAAGCTTACCGTCACGCATAGTAACGGCGCAGCGATGGGCAGCACTTCCCTCGGCTGAGATCAGATCCATAACTCCCTCCGCCTGAGTAAGACTGAGCTTGCCGTTCAGGAAGGCACGCTTTGTGAATTCGCCTGCCGATGCGGGAGATGCGCCGCTGTCATAGACGGCATGGAGGATCTTTTCTGTGACGAAGATACCGCCGTGGCAGGATATCTCGCACACGTCCTCTCCCGTGTAGGAATGGGGCGTTCTGAACACTGTCAGGACAGCATCGTCAAGCTTATTGTCCGATTTATCGTACACTGAGCCGTAAGCGCAGGTATAGCCGTCCATCTCGGAAACGGCTTTGCCGCCGAACGGTCTGAAAACGCTCTCGGCGCATTTCACGGCATCTGTGCCGCTTATCCTTATGACTGCGATGCCGCCCGCTGCACGGGGCGTAGAAACAGCAGCGATAGTGTTCATGATGTTTATATCTCCTTAAAGCAAAAAACGCCGTAAAAAGCTCAGTCAAGCCGTTTACGACGGTATTTTTTGATTATTTTACCTTGGTCCGCACCCATAAAAAGAGCGGGACAGCGGCTTTTATTTTGTATCACGCCTTTGTTATACCGCAGGACAGCAATGTCACGTCAGATTGTGTCCCCCACGGTGATGAAATGCTTCAGGCGGGCATTATATCCCCGTGAGGGCCGCTGTTTCGGGGCGGCTGCCTATCTCACGGGAGAGCTTTGCTGCGGTGCAGGCAAAAGCTGCGGCTTACTGCGCCGCCCTGGCATAAAACAAAAGCAAATTATCCGAAAGAATCAGATGTCGATCTTGCCGTAAAGATCGCCGCCCATTGAATCCTCGGGCTTGGGCTTTTTGTAGTCCTTCTCGAAGGAAGTTTTAGCCATATCGAAGGAACGTGGCTTGATGTCACGCTCGCTGCGCTGCTTGCCGTAGCCGCCCTTGCGCTTGTCGTTATAGCGGGGCTTGCCGCCCTGGCGGGGTTCTCTTTTCGGGGGATTTGTGCAGGAGATAACGACCTTTCTGTAAGGCTCCTCGCCTGTTGAGTGTGAGGTTACGCCTTCGATCTCAGCGACTGCGGAGTGGATAATTCTTCTCTCGTAGGGGTTCATAGGCTCGAGGACGGTAGTTCTGCCTGTTCTGAGGACAGTTTTGGAGATCTTGACAGCCAGCTCCTCCAGGATAGCCTTTCTCTTCTCACGGTATCCGCAGCAGTCAACTGTGATGCGGTAATAGTCCTTATCTGAGCGGTTGCAGACCATGGAAGCGAGGTACTGTATAGCGTCGAGGGTCTCGCCGCGTCTGCCGATAACGGTGCCTGTTGTATCGCCTGTGATGTCGATAACGCAGCCTTCCTCGGAGGGTTCAACGTTAAGCTCAGCGCTTATACCCATGTTTTTCAGGATATTTCTGATATAATCAGCGGCGATGTCCGAGCGTTCAGGCTCATAAGTTGCCTGTACCTTAGCCTCGCCTGTTGTAACGAAAAGGACCTTTTTGGGTTCTTCGAGTATTTCAAAAGTGATCTTTGCTTCCGGCACACCGAAAGCCCTTACTGCCTCCGCCTTTGCTTCGTCAACGGTTTTTGCGGTAAAAATCTGAGTCATAGAAATTCCTCCATTTTAACGGTCAGTCGTCATTCTCGTTGTATTCGTCGCCGTATTTTTCCGCCTGTCTGCGTCTTGCCTCGGCGATGATCTTGCTTTCCAGCTCCTGCTGCTTTGACTTTGAGATCTTCTGCTCTGCGGTCAGCTCCTTTTTGGGAGCGGCGCCGCCGTTCTGCTGAGCAAGCTGAGCCTGCTGCTGTTCGAGCATCTGCTTATACATTTCCTGCATTCTGCTGGGTTTTTTGCTTTTTTTCTTTTCCCTGTCACGTTCATCGAGCTTTGCGACATATTCGGGAGTGTATATCTTATTGAGAACTATTGTCTGGATAAGGGACAGGAACGAAGAAACGATCCAGTAGAAACCGATACCTGCGGGGAAGCTGTAAGCGATCCACACGGAGAATATAGGCATGATATAGAGCATAGCCATAGCACCGCCCATGGGGTTAGCGGAGCTGTCGGGGTTCATTTTCTTCGATCTGATCTGCGAATAGATAGTGATAGCGAGCTGGAAAACACCTGAGAGGATAGGGATAAGGAACAGCGCAGCAGCCTGTCCGGAGGTAACGCCCATTCTTGCCTTTTCCTCGGCATCGAAAACGATATTCGGGACAAGACCGAGGTCAAGTCCGAAGAGAGTGTTCTTGAATGATGCAAGCTTTTCGGTCAGCTCGGGAAGCTCCGCAAACTGTGAGCGATCCAGGCTGAAAAGCTTGATGATGTAAAGCTCGGGACGGCTCTTGAAGTTGCTTCCCTCGTTTACGAAATAAGCCTGAGCTATCTCGGTAGCCTTGGAGATGATATCCTTGTTTACGTGCAGGATATGGGTAATAGGACGGTAAACAACGTCGATTATACCGAAGAGTATTGGAAACTGGATAAGCGTCGGAAGACAGGAAGCCATCGGGTTGATGTTTTCCTCGGTGTAGAGCTTCATTGTTTCTTCATTGAGCTTTTCCTGATTGTTTGCGTACTGTTTTTTCAGTCTTTCAAGCTTGGGCTGGATAGCCTGCATGGACGCAGTCGATCTCTGCTGCTTGATAGAAAGAGGGAGAATGATAAGCCTTGTGATAAGTGTAAAAAGAACGATCGAAACGCCGTAGTTTTTGACGACAGCGTAAACGAGCCACATGATAAAGCCTAAGGGATAGCCGAATATTGTACCGAAAATTCCCATTTAAAACCTCCGAGAGATGATACATACAGTATAAATTGCAGCACATTATATGCTAAGTATATAAAATCGGCAAAAAGCCGCTTATTTTCTTGATCTGAATATGTGAAATTCCTCGGGAACATAGTCCACGCCGCCGATGTTGAACGGATTGCAGCGCAGCAGACGCCATGCAGCGAGGATCCCGCCTTTCACAAAACCGAACCGCTGAACAGCAGTCAGCGCATAGGTCGAGCAGGACGGATAGAACCTGCATCTTGCGGGAAAAAGTGGCGAAATAAACCTTTTATAAAACTTTATGGGCAGTATAAGCAGATATTTCATCATGATCTTTTCTTTGGCGCACGGGGCTTTAAGGCATCGGGGTCATTCATTTTCGGAATGAGCCTTTTGCGCATAAATGCCGTGATATGGTAGGATTTGCACTGAGCCGCACCTGTCCTTGCGCAGACGATAATGTCAAAACCGACAGGCATCGCAAGCTCACATTCGCGGTAAGCCTGTCTGATGACACGCCTGGCGCGGCTTCTCATGACAGCATTGCCGACTTTTTTGCTTGTAGATATCCCGAGACGATTTACAGGGAGTTTATTTTTTCGAAAATATACAATAACGTTATTATCGGAAACAACAAACCCCTTGCTGTAAAGCGTCAGAAAATCCTTATTCTTATTGATTTTAACAGTAAAAAGCACTGGCAGCACCGTCCCGGTAAAAAATATGACCACAAAGGCTGTGGTCATACCTTGATAGCTGGCAAAAATCAGTGAGAGAGTCTTGCTCTTCCCTTAGCACGTCTTCTGGCGAGGACCTTGCGTCCGTTGCTTGTAGACATACGCTTCATAAAGCCATGCTCTTTCTTTCTGTGGAGCTTCTTAGGCTGATAAGTTCTTTTCAAAATATTTCCCTCCTTTTATTTATAAAGGCGCAGTGAAAAACGCCTTACTTATGCGAATATCCTTGCAATAATACAGTATAGCCTATCAACAGGGGTTCTGTCAAGTGTTTTTTGAAAAAAAAGCGAAAAAGTCTGTATTTTATAACTTTCAGACAAAACCAAAAGTATAATGTATCGGGTTTATACGTTCGGTACAGTTTTATTGCATGATTTCAGATCAAGTTCTCTCTATTATGAAATCCATTTACTGCTTCAGCACACTTATAAAACGCCTCATCATGCAGAGCTTTTTCACGCAGACGCGCCTTTTCCCTGATCTGCGTGTCTTGGCTCATGTCGATTATAACACGGACTGCTTTGTTCATAACGGGATCATCAAGCTTCTTTAACATATCAAACTCCTCCTCACTATCGGAATTTATGAAATTGAGCCACATTTCACGGCGGCTTTTCGCTTCATAATTTCTATGCAGCTTTTTCAGCTCGAAAATGTGGATATGAAATTTGTCCGAATATACCTCACCCGTATCCTTTATCACGGGAATGACCTCCGCATGATAATCCTTTCTGTCGGGAAACAGCACAAAATCAAGGATATTTATAGTTATCGCAGTCTTAAGATCAATATAATTCTGTCCGCTTTCAAGCTCGGACGTAAACAGCTTTGCCCAGTAAAACATAGTCCTGTCGCTGAAATTCCTGTTCGGATTTATCTGGATCTCAACATTCACAAGAGTGTCATTCAGCGTCATGTTCAGATCAAGCCTGCTGAATTTTCCGTCGGGATTTTCGGGGGAAAGCTCAGTGTTTTTCAGGCTGAGATTTTTTATGCTGTCCGACGGTATGTCAAGCAGCCCCGCAACAAAATCAAGCAGGAGGTCGGTATTCTCGGAAAATATCTTTTTGAATATTATATCAAGCTTTGCGGAAACAACATCTCTTCCCATAATCGTCACAACCTTTCTTACACATATTATATCACATTTTTCAGCATTCCGCAATACAGCATTATCATATACATAAAGTATAATATAACAAATATATTTCCGTATGTATACAAAATCAGACGATTTTCCGATATTGAAATCAGCCGCATATCATGCTATAATATGACAAGATACAAAAATAAAGGGGTAAAAATATGAAACCGTTATTTTCCGCACTGCTTGAAGCAATAGTCCTCGCAGTTTCTGTAATTATCGTGATGCTGTGCGCAAAGCTGTTCAATTTTGAAAGCGATCTCGCCGATCATGCGGGCAGTCCGATAACCGTCGGCGAGGCGATGGGTTACACTTCCGAGGGGACAGATACACCCGAAGCCGCCGCAGAAGAAGCCGCCCAAAAGATATTCGGCGCAGACACGGAAAAAACTCTGCCTGCCGCTGTCGGAAAGCTCCTCTGCACGGAGGTCGGCGAAAAGACCGCAAAAGTGCTTGAATTATATCCGTTCATCGTGTTTATCGAAAGCATTCTCTGCCTTATTTTCGGCATAACTCTCCCCTGCTCGCTCTATCGGCATATCGACCCGGCAAAATCCATCGACGATGCCATTGTAAACAAAAATCTCGTTTATGAGGACGGCTACGGAAGATCTTACGGCTATGTCGGCGAAACACGTGCGGGCATATTAAAGATAATAGTTTTTCTGCTGATGCTTATCATAACAAACATAGTCTGCAATTTCCTGCCTGTAATTATCATAATAAATTTTGCTCTCGGTATAATTATGGCAATACTCAGACTTGTCGGCATCAAGGCATCGGACTCCGCATCAAAATCAAAAATAAAGCAGGCGGCAGGCGGCTCGGGCAAGGATAAATACCGTATCATCGTCGATAACGGTCTTTTCGCAGTTTCGGGAGATGTCCACCCGCACCGCAGAATGTATTTCCGTCAGTATTGGAATGCCGTCATTGCACAAAGAATACTCGAATGCGACAGGGACGGA